>CAIQIL010000522.1 GCA_903871865.1 uncultured Burkholderiales bacterium | reverse complement strand
CGGCACCCGATGGACGTCCGCTTGCCCTCGCTGTCCGCTTTACCTGAGAGATTGACCCCTCGCCGCGTGTGTGACGCGGCGGATGAGGCTTGCCCCTTCGGTGGCCCGGCTCGCGCTGCTTGGCAACGCCTCCGGACTCTCTCCAGTGAGGATCACGGCCCATCACAGGCCGTGTTTGCCAGTCCTTTTGCCTGAGCGTTCGGACCTGTCTGCCGCACATGCATTGCCAAGGCAATCGCTCATGCAGCTTCCAGACCTGCGCCTTCGGCGGCCGACCTTCGCACCCCACAAGGCGCGAGCCGACGCTCTCCTGACAGGCGCGCAGTGTAGCGCAAGCCAGGGGCGCCGGGGGCTTTGCTCAGCGCAAGGTGGCCAGGAAGGCCAGCAGGTCGGCGTTTTCCTGGGCGTTGAGCTTGCCGTCGTACTTCATCTTGCCGCCGGGCACCACGCCCTTGGGGTTGGCGATGTAGGCCTCGACCTTGTCTGGCGTCCAGACGATGCCGCTGGCCTTCATCGCGTCGGAATAGACCACGTCCGGCACCGTGCCGGCCTTGCGGCCGATCACGGCAAACAGGGTCGGGCCCTTCTTGTTCTTGTTGGCCTTGACGCTGTGGCATTCGGCGCACTGGGCGTCGAATACATCGCCACCGCGCTCGACATTGCCGGCCGCGTGGGCGGGCAATGACAGGCACAGCAGGGCCGCAGCGGCAGAACTCAGCGCCAGTTGGGCGCGCTTGGATGGCAACTTCATCGTCTTGCTCACAGGTGGGTCAGAACGAGGTCCAGGCGAACAACGTGGTCGTGTCCTTGTCGTGTGGGTGTGCGATCAGCGTGCCGGCGTCCACGTACTGGCGGTAGCTGATGTGCTGCAGGCCCACGCGTACATTGGCCCAGGGTGCCAGCCACGAGTCTTCCTTGCCGAAGGGCGTCCAGTCGACTTGGTACAGCACGCCGCGGTTGGCGCTGCCTGCGGCGGTGTCCGAGGTGGTGCCCTTGATCAGGCCCACGGTCGCGCCGTAGGTGTTGCGGAAGAAGTAGGACGTGGCCAGGCGGTAGTCCTTGGTCTTGGCCGAGAAGGTGTCGCTGCCATCGGCCGGGTTGGTCGTGGTGCGCTCGATCACGTACGCACCATTGACAGTGAACACGTGCTGGCGGTTGCCGAGGAACTGGTAGGTGCCGTCGATGCCGGAATCACGGAAACGCTGGCGGCTGAAGGTGGGCACCAGGGCGCCGGTGTCGTCGAATTCCTGACCGTTCTTCTGCGTGCCGTTGAAGCCGAACACGCCCACCTGGAAGGCTTGCGTCTTCAGGTCCTGCAGGTAGGCCAGGCGGTAGTAGGGCGCGCCATGCAGCTTGCCGTAGCCCAGGCCGTCAGCGCGGGGCGAGCCCAGGCGCGACTGCATCGAGGTTGGCATGCTGTTGTAGACGCCAGCTTCGGCATACCAGTTGTTGTCGATCAGGGTGTAGGCGTTCAGGCCCAGCACCTTCTGCTCGCTGCCACCCACGCCGTTGAATTCACCGCCCAGGGCGTTGGCCTTGTGCGAGGTGAAGTACGGGGCGCTCCAGGAGCCGATGTTGTTGAACGGGTCCTGCACCGTGGGCTTGTTGTTCAGCGACAGACCGATCACGGCCTCTTTGCCGGCCACGTTGAAGGTGTCGGCCAGGCGCAGGTCCAGGCCGTCGAGCGAGGTGTGGTGCTCGACGCCGTCATAGGTGACCTGGGTGAAGGAGCCGATCTTGTCGGTCAGTCGACCGGCCAGGAAGATCGAGGCCTCGGACATCGAGGTCTTGGACTTGCTTTCGCCGTTGTCGTTCTTGAACTGGGTGTAGTCCGCGGTGACCATGCCAGAGAGCGGCACCTTGCCGGCCTTGCCGTCGCTGTCGGTGTAGCCGCCGATCTTGAACTTGATGCCGTAAGGCGTGAGTTGCGGGCCGAAGGCGCCGATGTGGCAGGCCGCACAGTCCTGGCCGGTTTGGCGGGCATAGCTGGGCAGGGCCTGGGCCGAGGTGGCTGCGAGCGTGGCGACGATGGCCAGCACCGGTGCGGCCAGCCATTGCCGGGCGCGGTTCCATGGAGAAGCAAGGCGCATGGGGAGTCCTTTGTGGATGGTGGGGAAAGGCAATGGGGAGCGAGACATCAGGGGCGGCGCCGTGCGGGCAGCATGGCGCGCAGCACGTCGTCTTTGAACACGTGGTGGTGCATCAGCGCGGCCAGGGCGTGCAGTCCGATCAGGCCCAGCATGGTCCAGCCGGCCCAGCCGTGCACCATTTCCAGCGTTTCGGCCAGGTCTCGGTCGCGCTCGATGAAGGTGGGCAGCGCGATGCCAGCGAAGTCCACGTGGCCGTAGCGTGCGCAGGCGAGGGCATAGCCCACCGCAGGCAGCAGCAGCAAGCCGAGGTACAGCAAGCCATGGCCCGCAGCCGACAGCACCTGCTGCAAGCGCGGCAAGCCATGGCGGGGGGGCGCTGCGCCCAGGCGCACGGGGATGCGCACGAACAGCAGCAGCCACGCCGTCATGCCGGCGTACCAGTGCCCGTGCAGCAGCCATTGCCGCACCGACTTGTCTTCGATGAATTCGCGCGAGAGGACCAGCGCGAACACGCTGACGACGATGAGCACCGTCAGCCAGTGCACGAACACCACGGCGGAGGGCCAGCGTGAGGGTGCGTGCGCAGCGCCCGATGCGCGGCTCTGGTGGGCGCGGGGGGAACGGGTGGGGGTATCCATCCAGAAAAGTGTAGTGGGCACATTTCCGTGACGTGGTGTGGAAGATGGCTTGAATGTAAAGAAGGGTGAATGCGGCCCGTTATGAGGGGACTGAACAAGAACGCCTCTCGTTCACGCCAAGGGGGAACCCGATCTGTCATGAAAAAAGCCACCCGAAGGTGGCTTTGTGAAGCTTTGGGGACGCTCACTTCATCAGCAGGTTCGGCAACCACAGCGACAGCGGCGGGTAGTAGGTGACCAGCACCAGGAAGCCCAGCATGGTCAGCAGCCATGGCCACACGGCGATGGTCAGCTCGGTGATGCCCATCTTGGTGATGCCCGAGGCCACGTACAGGTTCAGGCCCACCGGTGGGTGGCACATGCCCACCTCCATGTTCACCACGATCAGGATGCCGAAGTGCACCGGGTCGATGCCCAGCTTCATGGCCACCGGGAACAGGATAGGCGCCATGATCAGCACGATGGACGAAGGCTCCATGAAGTTGCCAGCCACCAGCAGCAGGATGTTGACCACGAACAGGAAGGCGATGGGCCCCAAGCCCATGCCCACCAGCCAGTCGGCCAGTTGCTGCGGGATGTTCTCGTTGGCCAGCACGAAGCTGAACAGCACCGCGTTGGTGATGATGTACAGCAGCATCGCGCTCATGTTGGCCGAGTTCAGCAGCACACGCGGCACGTCTTTCAGGCCCATGTCCTTGTAGACGAACACGGCGATGACGAAGGCGTACACGGCGCTCATGGCGGCGGCTTCGGTCGGCGTGAAGAAGCCGGTGTAGATGCCACCCATCACGATGACGATCAGCAGCAGGCCCCAGATCGACTCACGCAGCGCCTTCAGTCGCTCGCCAAACGTGGCCTTGGGCAGTCGGGGGTAGCCGAACTTGCGTGCGCGCCACCAGGCCGTGAAGCCCAGCAGGAAGGCCAGCAGCAGCCCGGGGATGACGCCCGCCATGAACAAGGCACCCACCGAGGTGTTGGTGGAGACCGAGTACATCACCATCACGATGGACGGCGGGATCAGGATGCCGAGTGCGCCCGAGGTCGTGATGATGCCGGCGCCGAACTTGTTCGGGAAGCCCGCCTTCACCATGGCCGGCAGCAGGATGGAGCCGATGGCCACCACCGTGGCCGGCGATGAGCCGGACACCGCCGCGAACAGCGCGCAAGCCAGCACACCGGCCAGGCCCAGGCCACCGTGGTGGTGGCCGACCATGCTGGTGGCGAAGTTGATCATGCGCTTGGCCACACCGCCGTGCGTCAGGAAGTTGCCCGCCAGGATGAAGAAGGGGATCGCCATGATCTCGAACTTCTCGATGCCGGTGAACAGCTTGAGCGCCACCGACTCCACGGGCACATTGGTGAACCCGAAGATGAAGGTCAGGACGGTCAGGCCCAGCGAGATGGAGATCGGCATGCCGGTCAGCATGAGGACCAGCAGCAGGGTGAAAATGATGATGCCACTCATGGATGTCTCCTTCAGGCCTTGGCTTGTTCGATTTCTTCTTCCAGGCCGTCCACGTGACCGTGGTCGTGGTGGGGCAGTTCACCCGTGCGCAGGAAGTTCCAGGCGACTTGCAGGAAGCGGAAGCACATCAGCGACGACCCCAGCGGGATGGCGCAATAGATGATCCAGGTCGGCCACTCCAGGTCGGGCGTGGTCGGGCCCTCGATCAGGTCGGTCATGTCCAGGCCCAGCGCATGGTGGAAGGCGTAGTTCGCGCCGTTGTGCCACACGAAGCCCGCGCCCATGGTCGCGATGGCGCCGGTGAACAGGGCGCCGGCCAGCAGGCCGAACAGCACGAATTTCTTGCGGTTGTTGGGCGACAGCTGGTTGATCAGCACGTCCACGCCGACGTGGATGCCCGTGCGGACACCGTAGGCGGCACCGAACTTGGCCATCCACACGAACAGGTAGATGGTGGCTTCCTGAGCCCATGCGAAGTCGAGGGTGATGAGCCAGTCCTGCAAGGGCGACTGCACGCCCACGGCATAGCGGTGCATCACCGAGGCAAAAATGATGAGGGTGGCGGCGCCCATGAAGAACGCAATCAGCCACTCCTCCAAGTGATCGAGCCATTTCATGGCGGTCTCCTTGGGCGATTTTGTAGGGAAACGGGGAGCGGGGAGCGGGTGGCGGGCCTGTTGCTGTGCGCTCTCAGGCCCGCGTGATCACACAGGGATCACAGCTTGGTCGGGTCGAAGTTCGTGACCTTGTAGATCTCGTCCAGGGTTTCTTGGCCAATGCGCGAGGCCATCTGCTTGTGCACCGGCACCATGGCCTTCTTCAGCAGGAAGCGCTCGGCCAGCGAAGGCTTGTAAACCGCGGTCTTGCCCGAGGTGCGGACCTTTTCCAGCGCGTCTTCGTTGTCCTTCTTGGCCACGTCGTTGGCCACCACGGTGGCTTCGGCCATGGCCTTGCCCAAGGCGGTGCGGACATCGGCGGGCAGGCCGTCCCAGAACTTCTTGTTCACCACCACCGCATAGCCCAGGTAGCCGTGGTTGGTCACGCTGACGTTCTTCTGCACCTCGTGCATCTTCTGGGTGTAGAGGTTGGACGGCGGGTTCTCGGTGCCATCGACCACGCCGGTCTGCAGAGCCTGGTAGGTCTCGGAGAAGGCCAGGACCTGGGGCAGGGCACCGACCGAGCGCATCTGGGCGTCCAGCACCTTGGAGGACTGGATGCGCATCTTCTGGCCCTTGTAGTCCTCCACGGCCTTGAGCGGCTTGTTGGCCGACATCACCTTGAAGCCGTTGTCCCAGAAGGCCAGGCCGGTGATGCCGCGCGACTCCAGCTTCTTGAGCATCTTCTGGCCCACCGGGCCTTGGGTGACGGCATGCAGGTCGCTGTAGTCGTCGAAGATGAAGGGCAGGTCAAACGCCTCGAACTCCTTCACGCCCAGCGGCGCGAATTTCGACAGCGAGGGCGCGAGCATCTGGACCGAGCCCAGTTGCAGCGCCTCCATCTCTTCCTTGTCCTTGTAGAGCTGGCTGTTCGGGTAGACCTCGACCTTGACCTTGCCCTTGGTCAGTTCACCGGCGCGCTTGGCGAAGAACTCGGCGGCCTTGCCCTTGGGGGTGTCGGTGGCCACGACGTGGCTGAACTTGATGACGATGGGGCTTTGCGCGAAGGCGGCAGGCAGCAGGGCCAGGGTGGCGGCCGCGGCGGCGGTCAAGGTCAGCAGGCTGCGGCGAACGGAACGGGGGCTCAGTTTGTTGGACATGGGTCGGTCTCCGTGTGGGGTGATGTGAACAATTGTTTCTGCCTCGCCATGCGGGCGGCATTGTGGGGATCCACATTCCGCGCCCTCGGGCGTGCCGGAATGCGGCTTGCGGCCTACACTGCGGGCGCTTTGGCTGCGCGTAAACCCTTGTCCGTCGTTCACCCCCATCCGCTGGCGCTTGCCGTTACGCTTGACGCCGTGAACCCCCGCGTCAGCGCCCCCCCTCGTCCGGCCCTCTCGGTGCCGCCGCGTCCGCGCCTGCGCTTGTTCGGCTCGCGCTTCGGCATGCTGACCTCGCTGTGGGCCTGGCCGCTGGTGCTGTCCCTGGTCGTGGTGGTGGGCGTGATGGCCTGGTTGCGCGCCCAGGAGCTCAACGACCTCGACACCCAGCGCGCGGCGATGATTTCCGATGCGCTCTCCCTGGAGGCCCAGATCACCGGCCGGCTGGACGGCGAGCTGACCCAGTTGCGCCGCCTGGCCGAGGCCATCGATGCGGGCAAGGTCAAACCATCGCAGTTCAACGGTCACCCCTTTGTGCTCGACGGCCTGCGCCGCTTCTGGGTCAGCGTGACCTGGCTGGGCGAGGCCGGCCGCATCATGGGGCACGCGCCGGACGACAGCATCCCGGCCAACGACCTCTCCCGGCGCATTGGCGAGGAGGGCGGTCTGACGGGGCACCTGTCGGTGTCATTGAGCGGCCGTGGCGAGCATCCCGCCGGCTTGCTGGTGGCGCGCTATTCGGCCGCGGCGCTGTTGCGCCAGAAGGTGCCCTGGTGGCTGGCCAGCAAGTACGACATCCGCCTGGTCGATGTGTCCGACACGGTGATCGCGGCCACGGTGGACGGCCCGCGCGACCCGCGCCAGGCCTGGTACCGCGTGAGCCTGGGCGCGACCTTGCCCAATGCCTGGCTGGAGCTGGCCTCGCGTGACCGCGTCACGCCCTGGTGGCGCACCCTGCCCATGGCCCTGATGGGCGGCTTCCTGGGCCTGATCGGCCTGGCCTCGGTCATGCTGCGCAAGCAGATGCGCAGCGTCACGCGGGCCGAAGAGGCCTGGCGCACCGAAGCGGCCTGGCGCACCGCGATGGAAGATTCCCTGGCCGTGGGCATCCGCGCCCGCGACCTCGAAGGCCGCCTGGTCTATGTCAACAAGACCATGGCCGACATGGTGGGGCGCCAGCCGGAGGAACTGGTCGGCCTGCTGCCGCCCATGCCCTACTGGGTGCCCGAGGAGATGGACCAGAGCATGACGCGCCACTTGCGCAACATGGCCGGCCAGGCCCCGCGCGGGGGTTACGAGTCGCGCTGGCAGCACGCCGATGGGCGCATCGTCGAGGTGATGGTGTATGAGGCGCCGCTGGTCGATGCCCAGGGCGCGCAGATCGGCTGGATGGCCTCGGTGGTGAACATCACCGAGCGCAAGCACCTCGAAGAACGCGAGCGCCGTCAGATGGAGGCCATGGCCCACCACGCGCGCCTGACCATGCTGGGCGAGGTGGCCTCGACCCTGGCGCACGAACTCAACCAGCCGCTGTCGGCCATCACCAGCTACAACGCCGGCGTGCTCAATGCCCTGGCGGGCCGCACAGATGTGCCCGAGCCTGTCATCAAGGCCTTGCAGCGCCAGGGCGAGCAGGCCGGGGCGGCGGCCCGCATCGTCAAGCGCATCCGCGATTTCCTCACACGGCGCGAGCCCCAACGCGAGCTGTGCGACCTGCACGCCGTGATCGCCTCGGCGCTCAGCCTGCTCAAGCCGATGGGCCGGCTGGCG
>CAIQIL010000521.1 GCA_903871865.1 uncultured Burkholderiales bacterium | reverse complement strand
CCATCGAATCGACCATGGCACGCGTCGTCAAACTGGTCACGGAGGCTGAAACCCAACGCTACCCTACTCAGAACTTCACTGAAAAATTCGAACGCGTCTTCGTGCCCCTCATCCTGGCGCTCGTGGGTTTGCTGCTGTTCGCATGGGTTGTCGTTGACGAGCCCTTCTCCGCGAGTTTCTACCGAGCCATGGCGGTGTTGGTTGCTGCCAGTCCCTGCGCGCTGGCCATTTCGGTTCCCAGCGCTGTACTCAGCGGCGTGGCCCGCGCGGGTCGAGGTGGGGTCCTGGTCAAAGGCGGTGGCCCGCTGGAGAACTTGGGCACGCTCACGGCCATCGCCTTCGACAAGACCGGCACGCTGACCGAAGGCAAGCCTCGCCTGACGGATGTCGTGGCCGCTCAAGGCGTCGACGAGAAGGAATTGCTGTCCATCGCTTTGGCCGTGGAAGAGCACAGCGATCACCCGCTGGCCTCCGCCGTGGTGGAAGGCGCCAAGCAGCGGTTGGGTGATGGCCATGCCGCACCCCAGGTCCAAGGCCTGGAAAGCATCACTGGCCGAGGTGTGAAGGCACGAATCGGTGGCGACGAGGTGTACATCGGCAAGCCGGTTCTGTTCGAAGAACTCAAAGGCGAAGCCGTACCGGCTGACTTGAAGACGGCCAATGAACGCTTGGTGGCCGACGGCAGGACCACCATGATCGTGCGACTGGGCGGGCGCTACCTCGGTGCGCTGGGCATGATGGACACGCCTCGGCCAGTTGCTGCTGAAGTGATGAAGTCCCTGCAGAAACTGGGGATCGAGCGTCTGGTGATGATCTCCGGAGACAACCAGAAGGTTGCCGAATCCGTTGCCAAGAGCGTGGGTCTGACGGAAGCGCGGGGCGACCTGATGCCGGAAGACAAGGTCAAGACGATCATGGACCTCCGGTCGAGCGCCGGTAAGGTCGCGATGGTGGGCGACGGCGTCAACGATGCGCCTGCCATGGCCAATGCCACGGTGGGCATCGCCATGGGCGCCGCTGGCTCGGATGTGGCTTTGGAAACAGCCGACGTGGCGCTCATGGCCGATGACCTGACCCAGTTGCCCTTTGCCGTCGGCCTGTCACGCCAGACGAGTCGCATCATCCGCCAGAACCTTTGGGTGAGTTTGGGCGTGGTGGCTGTGCTGATTCCGTCCACGATCCTGGGTTTGAAGATGGGCACGGCCGTGCTTTTCCACGAAGGCTCCACCCTCCTGGTTGTCATCAATGCGCTGCGCCTGCTGGCATTCAATCAGCCGGAATCGCTGACACCCGTCCCGTCCGACACCCCGAAGGCTTAAGCCACTGGCTTTCATCAAACAGAGAGGCGTCCAATGAAAATCGGCGATCTTGCCAACCTCACCGGCACCCAGGTGGAGACCATCCGCTACTACGAAAGGGAAGGACTCCTGCCCGAGCCCGCGCGCACGGCCACGAACTATCGCATCTACGATGTTGAGCACGTTGAGCGACTGGCCTTCATACGGCGCTGCCGCTCCCTGGACATGGGCCTCGACGAAGTTCGTGTCTTGCTTGGACTGAAGGACAAGCCCTCCCAGAGTTGCGAAGATGCCAACCGTGTGCTCGATGAGCACCTTGGTCATGTCACCCAGCGAATTGATGAGCTGGTGGCCCTGAAGGCACAGTTGGAGAGCTTGCGTTCCCAGTGCGGTGAGGCCAAGGAATCAGCCGACTGCGGCATCCTAAAAGAACTGAGCAACGGGAATCAACAGCCCTCGCAAACCGGCCACCAGCACATCGATTCGGTACATGGCCTTGGTAGATAGCCCCTCTCCCACGCCTCCCGCAGAAACTATAGGGTGGCGCAGAAGCGTGGTGCTTTGCATTTGGCAGCCAGTTCACGCTGAAATGCGCTCGGGCTCTTGGCTGTCCATGCATTTGTTGGCGTCGCCGCAATTCAGAGGCTTTTCTCGTTGCTGCATGGCTGGTCCAATCTCGTAGAACTGGATCTCGCCACCACCCTTGAGGTGTCGGCCAGATGGCCCATTTGCAGTGCATGAGCCATTGGCCTTGCCGGCGTCTCCACGCCGCGCGCATTGACAGAAATGCGAGCGCCCTCCCCGAATTTGAATGGGAAAACTGGCTACTTGCACATGGCAACGCTTGCTCTATGGCCTGGGCACACCCGTGCTCAGGCCACATCGCCGCCAATCCCCTTATCATTTGGCTGCTGCAGGTTCGTACCTCGGCCCGGCGTTTCCTCCCTGAGCCGGTGGCGCACCGTGATGACAGCGATGCGTCTTGTGCTCGCTGATCACCCGCTGATCGGCGGGCTTTTTTTGTCTCGCGGAAATTGAACTCCTCCATCTTGGCCGTACCGCGTCAGTACTCGCTATGAACTGGAGCCGAAATCCCCATGACAAAGCCCGCATTCACCCGTGACCATGCTGTACCCTGGCCCTAATCTGTACTCATGCGCTCATCCGAGCGATTGCCGAATCAGAGAACAGAGGTACGCACCATGCTCACCGCTGCACCGCCCGGATTTCAGGACTCTCGACACACCGCAACAGTGGAATCCCAGCCGTCCGACGTCATCGAAACGCGGCTGTGGCTGGAAGAACATGTCTGGCTTTATGGCGTGCTCAAGTCCGATCGCAACGTCGGCCCGATCTTTCGATTTCCTGACCTGATCAGTGCCTGCGTCTCCCAGGTCTTCTCCGGCCCCGAAGCGGCAAGACAGATCTTCAGCTTTCTCGGAACCGAGCTTGTGGCCCGCTCGCCCAATACGCCTCGTCGTCGGGAAGCCATGTGGCGACCGCAGTACGACTTGCTCCTTGAGTTGCAGCGCTCACCCGCCAATCGGCACCCCAACCCGAAGTTCCAGCTCGACCACTTGACCACCGCCTGCGTGGCGCTGTGTCAACAGGCGGATGAGACCGGCGCCAGCGTCCTTCAACAAGCTCGCATCAACATGGCACAGCGCTTCCGTCCAGAGCACGCCACACAGACCCGCTGAGGCCATCGACCGCCCAGCGCTCTGACCAGCACATGGCATGAAGAATCTCCAAACGATTCACGTGCCCTGACCACGCCAAGGTCGTCCAACCACGGCAGACCTGAACAAGACCTTGATCGGCACCGTGCCGGTCTCACCCCATCCGTCCCGCCGCGCAACGTGCATTGGCGGATTCATCGGTCTTGTTTGGAGTGCGCCATGCAATGGGGTCCCTTGTCTGGATGTCTTGCGCTGCTGAGCCTGCCGGCACACGCCCTGGCTTGCTGGGACGAGGCGGCGCATCGATATGGCGTGTCATCGCAATTGCTCTATGCCGTTGCAAAGGTCGAGTCGCACCTCAATCCAAATGCAATCAACCTCAGCCACCGCCAACGCACGGGCAGCTATGACATCGGGCTGATGCAGATCAACAGCTCGAACCTGCCTGCGCTGGCACGGTTCGGCATCACCGAAAGCGACCTGTACAGCCCTTGCACGAACATCCATGTGGGCGCCTGGCTGCTTGCCCAAACCCTGGCCAAGCAAGGGCTGACCTGGGATGGGGTGGGTGCCTACAACGCAGCGTGTACCCAACTCAAGGGAGTGGCCTGCCAGAGCGCACGCAGACGCTACGCCTGGAAGGTCTATCGGCAGTTGCACGCCTCGGCAATCCAGTCCCCACAGCCAACCGCCGTATGGCCGCAGAGCCGATCAGAGGCAAAGCAGCCCCTCTTCATCCTTGCCGCTCGGGTGTCGCCATGACGCGGGTACAGGACCTCGCCATGACCAGCGCCTCGGCAGCGGTGATTCTGTTTGCCTTCTCGTCTTGCACCTTGCCCGCCAAGCAGGGCCATGCAACCGCGATACCACAAGCTAAGCGGAACGCCTCACACATCGCGCAGCTTGAACGTGGCCGCGACGCGTACTTTGCCCAGTGCGTCGAGCCTGCCTGTCCTACCACCACACCCAAAACGCTGGCTGTGGCCGATGCACAGCCGCAGCCTTCGATGCGAGGCAACGCGCGCGCCCTTGCATCCGTCGCGCCAACTGAAGTGACCAAGCCTGCCCCGCTGCACAAGCCTCAGGTGCTGGTCCTGGAGTTTGCAACCGACAGTGCGGTGCTGACACCTGTACACCGGACCCTGCTGAACAGCGCAGCCAAAGCCCTGGGACGTGCCCAGCGTGTGCTCATCGTGGGACGCACCGACAACGTCGGCCCTGATGCGCCCAATCAGGCCATCGCGCTAGCTCGGGCTGATGCCGTTCGAGATCACATCAAGCGCATCAGTCCCTCACACCCCAATGACATCCGCATCGATGCCAGAGGCCTGTGCTGCTACATCGCCAACAACGACACACCTGAGGGCCGAGCCCGCAATCGTCGCGTTGAGGTCGTGTTCACAGCCTCATCCGAGGGTGGGCCATGACACACCAATGGCCCTCACCCGTGAGCCCGTCGCCCACCGCATCCCCCTCCTGAGACGTGCTCACACGTTCGCAGGATCGCCCCCGCCTGCGTCAGGCCTTGACGCGCAACCCAGCCAGGAGATTCCCATGCGCACAGCCATCATCCATCCCTTCGTCCCTGTTCGTCAAACTGTCCAACAGGATGATCAGCAAAGCAACCCATCCAGTGCCCGAGTCACCGGCAAGCCCACACACAAGCGCTGGCGTGTGGCCTCGGCGCTGGCCATGCTCACCCTGGGCTTGGGCCTGTCCATGCCTGGTTTCGCCCTCGACCTGGTGGCGTTCACCGGCATCACCGGGCCGCTGACATCCGCCCTCGCCCAGATCTCCGCGCTGGGGCCTAGCGTCAAGGCCCTGGTCGGCTTCGTCGGTTTCGTGGTCGCCCTGATCTCGCTGTCGGCCCTGCGCAATTTCGGGCCGGTGCTGTTCTACGTGGGCCTGGCCATCTTCGGTGCGGTAGGCCTGGTGATCGCGGGCGCCATCATGGGCGCCGTCGTCTGAGGTCAGCCCAAACCTGCAGGAGCCTGACATGCAAGCCGACACCTACATCCCCCGTCGCCTGGATGACCCCTGGAAGATCGGCTTCTGGGACATCGATGTGGCCGCCCCGGTGATCTTCTTTTTCTTTGTCGGCTACCTGTCGGGCACCAAGCTGGCCTTTGCGGCCTGCGCAGGTGCGGGGATCTTCCTGTCGCGCTGGATCGCCCGCATCAAGGCCGACAAGCACCAGGCCTTCGCGATGCACTGGCTGTACTGGCACCTGCCGCCCAGCCCCATGACCGCGATGCGCGCCACCCCGCCCTCGCACATCCGCCGCATGGTCGGCTGAGTCTGGAGCACGCCATGGACTTCGAGCGACTCAACAGCGACATCAAGGAGATGCGTCGCCGCAACCGCAGCCTGGGGCTCGCGGTGGGCGTACTGGCTTCGGGGCATGTTGTGGCACTGCTCGTCATCCTCAACCTGATTGGCACGGTGCGCACGGTGGTCGTGCCACCCACGATCGACAAGACCTTCTGGGTCAGCCGAGACAAGGCCAGTGGCGAATACCTGGAGCAGATGGGTGGTTTCATGGCCTGGCTGGTGCTGGACGTCACGCCCTCATCGATCGACTGGAAGAAAAGCATCCTGCTCGGCTATGTGGAGCCCGACCAGTACGGCGCACTCAAGACCAGGCAGGAGGTCGAGGCTGAAAGGCTCAAGCGCATCAACGCCAGCACGATGTTCATGCCGCAGCAGTTGGTGCCCAGCGAAGACAAGCAAAGCGTCGTGGTGCGTGGCCGACTGCGCACCCTGGTCAATGGCTTTGAGACCGCCAACGACCTCAAGGCCTACCTGATCGAGTTCAGTTTCAACGGGGCACGCATGCACCTCAAGACCTTCAAGGAGGTTCCCAATGCGAGCTGACCTCAAACCACGCCAGCAGCCCGCTGCGGCGCTGGCAAGCCTGTTGCTGACCATGGTGACTGCGGTTGGGATGGCAACGTCACCGAGCCCTGTCAGGGCGCTCCAGTTGGTCGAAGCCCGCGACGGTGTCTCCGTTGAGGCCATGGTGTCGATCAAGGAGCCCACACGCATCCGCATCGATGGCGCGCCCATCACTGATGTGTTCGGCAACATTTATTCGAGCAACTGCGCCAGCACGTCAGCGGCCACACCAATAACCAGTTCCCTGGCCAACAGCGCCCCTCTCCCCGGCACCAATATTCAGAACAGTCCGGTCATCAACCCCACGGGTGAATTGGTCCTCGAATGCGACAAGGACAAGGGCGAGGTCTACATCCGACCCGTGGGCAAGTCCAGCAAGCCCATCAACCTGTTTGTCTCCAGTGTCCAGGCTACCTACACGCTGCTGCTGCATCGCTCGGACACCCCCGCAGACACCATCGTCATCCAGGATCCCAGTACCAAGCTGCTGAAGCCCGACAGCGCAAATCCAGGCCCGTCAGGCACTTCGGCCAACCATATCCGAGCCATGAAGGCCTTGCTGGTGGCCATGGCCTCGGACCGGGTGCCTCCCGACGTGCGGGTCGAGGAGGTCAACCGCCTCGTTCCCCTGTGGCTCGAAGCGAGGCTGTCCCTGATGCGCCTATATGAAGGGCGAGGCCTGGTCGGCGAGAAATACCTGCTGCAAAACATCAGCCCGACCTTGATGGTGCTGGCCGAGCAGGAATTCGACCGCGAAGGCGCCCAGGTCATGGGCGTGTCCATCGAGAACCACAACCTGCAACCCGGAGAGACCACGAATGTGTTCGTGATCCGGCAGGAGGCCATGCGATGAACACGCCTTTCGACCAAGCAGCCAACGGCCACGTCACCGGGTTGCCAGACCGCATCAAGGGGGCCATGGGCAGTGCCCTTCAAAGACTGTCTCCACGGCAGCGCCAGTACGTCACCCTGGCAGCCATCCTGATCTGTGGTGTCGGCCTGCTGTGGCTGATCTTCGCCCTCACCGACACGCGCTCGCCCACCACAGACGCCAAGAACAACGGCAGCGCGCAGCCTGCCACGGTCACCAACATCGGTGTGATGCCGCCGGGACAACAGGTCAACCCGGCAGACCAATGGGTGGGCACCGCGGGGCGCAAGCTGGCGCAATACGAGAACGAGCGCGATGAGCAGACCCGGCTCAACAAGGACAGGCAGGCTTTCGAGGCCCGCACCATGCAGCGCTTTGCCGAACTGGAGCAAAAACTCACCTCGGCCAGCCAGGCTGCCAGCATGCCCTCGGCACCCAACACTGCGGCGGCGCCAAGCACGTCCGCTCCCCCAACGATGCCGCCGGCATCCAGCCTGCCCCTTCCACCAGCCCCGGCGTCCACCGCGCCGCCCCAGGCGAAGCTTCCGGGACAGAGCGTCAACATCCCCCCACCGTTGCCGCCCGGTACATCGCCCGCAGGCACCTTGCCCCTCGGTGATCCAGACATGACACAGCAGGACATGCCCCCCAATGCCCCGGCGTTGACCCGCGTTTCTCTGGTGGACCGTGAAACGGCCAAGGCCACTGCAACAGGCGCCACGGCAAGCACCACAAACAATGCCACGCCCGGATCACCGTCAACGGCGGACACCCGAACCGTCTCAACCTTCCTGCCCGTCAGCTTCACGCGCGGCACCCTGCTTGGTGGTCTGGATGCCCCCACAGGCGGACAGGCCCAGTCCAACCCGCATCCTGTCCTGATCCGGCTCTCGGACAACTCCGTCCTGCCCAACCGTTTTCGGGGGGAATACCGCGATTGCTTCGTGATCGCCGCGGGCTACGGCGACATCAGCTCGGAGCGAGCCTATCTGCGCACCGAGAACCTGTCCTGTGTCCGCCCGGACGGCGCCACGCTGGAAGTCAAGATCCAGGGCAGCGTCTATGGCGAAGACGGCAAGGTGGGCATGCGCGGGCGACTGGTCACCAAACAAGGCCAGATGCTGGCCAATGCACTGCTGGCAGGCGTGGTCAGTGGCATCGGCCAGGGCCTGGCGACTTCATCGACCACCTACAGCACCTCGGCCCTGGGCACGATCGCCAGCAACGGTGGCAGCGGCAGTGACGCCTACCGCGCAGGCATCGGCACCGGTGTCGGCAAGGCCCTGGACCGCCTGGCCCAGTACTACATCAAGCTCGCCGAGAACACGTTTCCGGTGATTGAAATCGATGCCAGCCGCGAGATCGATGTGGTGATCACCAAGGGCGTGCGCATCGACGTGCCCATGTCGGCCAACACGTACACCAGTACCAGCGGCACCCCCTCCAGCACGCTGGCGCGCTCGGCTGAGCCCGCCCCCGAAGACCGCTACCTGAAAGCCGCCAATGATGACAACTACTGACATGCGCCCGCCTCAGCGAGGCAGGCTCCAGGCCGTGACGCTGATCTGGGCACTCTTCACGATGCTGGTCAATGGCATCGCCTGGGCAGGCGCCCCGCCATCGCAAGAGGCTCGCCTCCTGGCCGCACTCAGGAAGGCCAACCCCAGCACGCGCTTCACCCAGGTGCTGCCTTCGCCCATTGGCGGGCTGTACGAAGTCTGGATGAACGGGAACGTGGCCTATGTGTCGGCCCGCCAGCCACGCTACTTCGTGTTCGGCCATGTCTTTGACACACAGACCATGACCGACATCACCGGGCCACGAATGGCCCTGGCGGCCAGGCAGGGCGCGATGGCACCCGCTACGCCTGCAGCAACAACATCAGCACCGACATCTGCGCCAATTGCCTTTGACCAACTGCCACTGGCAGACGCCATCAAGACCGTGCGGGGCAACGGTCAGAGGCAGATCGCCGTGTTCAGCGACCCGGGCTGCGGCTACTGCAAGCAACTGGAACCGGAGTTGGCCCGGATCGACAACGTCACGGTCTACACCTTCATGCTGCCCTTTCAGGGTGAGGCCAAGCCCATCGCCCTCTGGTGCGCCCCGGACCGGGCTCAAGCCTGGCAGCGCTACATGGTGCAGGGCGATACCTCGGTGATCAATGCCCCAGGGCGATGCGATCACCCCGTGGCCCGCAACCTCGCTTTGGCGCAGCGCCTGGGGGTTCAAGCCACGCCCACCCTGATCTGGGCAGATGGCAGCCGCACCGAAGGCTACGTCGATCACCAGGTGATCCAGGCCCGCCTGAAGCCGACCACGTCGGAGGTTCAGCCATGAACGCCCGCGGTCACCTCGTACGCCCGATATGGCTTCTGGGTTGCATGCTGCTGAGCTTGTCAGGCTGCATGAACCTCTCCGGCCTGGGCGGCAGCTCCGACTACGCGTGCAAAGCCCCGGACGGGGTGACTTGCACCTCGGTGTCGGGCACCTATGCCAACGCCGTTCAGGACAACCTGCCCGCCCAGGTGGCCAAGCGCCGCATGGCCGCCAAATCCCATGGCGAGCCAGGCACCAATCCCGCACCCGGGTCGCCACAGCCTCGCCTTGCACCAGCGTTGACATCCGCCAAAGCCTCTGTCCCGCCCGTGGCGCAGCCCCCCAGCCTGGCGCTGCCCCTGCGCTCATCGGCCCGGATCCTGAGGCTGTGGTTCAAGCCCTGGGAAGACGCGGACCGCGACCTCTACGACCAGGGCTATGTCTATGTCCAGATCGATGCGGGTCAGTGGCTGATCGACCACGCACAGCGCCAAATCCGAGACGCCTATGCGCCCATACGACCTCCGATGGGTGCCCCCGTCAAACCCGCCACGCCAGAACAGAGCACCTCGCCCGGGCGGCCCGCTGGCCAGCAGCGCCAGTCGCCGTACACCCCGGACAACAGAT
>CAIQIL010000520.1 GCA_903871865.1 uncultured Burkholderiales bacterium | reverse complement strand
ATCAAGAGCGCCAGAGCGTGCACCACGATCATGTTCAGGAACTCGGGTGGGGCCTCGCGGAAGAGGCTGGCGAGGCGGATCTCGCGCTTGGCCTAGAGCTGCCCGCCCTGCCCGCGCGAGACGCGGGTGTGCGTGCCCAACGCATGCTGGATCAGCTTGATCTTGCTGTCGTAGGCCACCTTGCTGATGGGCGCGGCACCCCGCATGCACCGAGCCTTCAGCTCGGTGACGTAGTCGTAGAGCGCCTTGTCGGTGCGCACCTCGTGCAGCGTGGGATAGCGCTGGCTCAGGGTCTCGGCCAGGCGGCCAGCGTCGATCAGGCCCTGGACCTGCTGCAGCAGGTGCGCAGGGTAGCCACCCAGGTAGCGCAGCGGCTGTCTCAGCGCTTGCCCCAGCGGCTGTTCAGGGTGCAATTTGCTCGGCATAGTCGTAGAGCGCGCCCAGGATGTCCTGGCCACGTTCGTCGTCTTCGGGCAGTTGCTCGCTGAGCTGGTCGATGCGCTCGAAGAAGGCCGACATCGACAAACCACCGCCTGCGCCTTCCAGCAAACGTGCGCTGCGCAAGGCGTGCCAGCGGCCTTGCTCTTCCTCGTTCAGGGTGTCGGGGAAGTTGCGGGCGCGGTAGCGGAAGACGATCTCCTCCAGGCGCTCATCGGCAAAGCCCGGCGAGCGACCCGACGAGGTGCGCTGGGCCAACTCGTCGGGCGACAAGGCCTTGAGCCGCTGCAGGATGCGGCGATCCTCGTTGCCAACGAAGCCGCCATAGAGGTCTTCGTCCACGTCGGGCGCGGCGCCCTCGCGGAGCTCGGGGCGCGTGTACACCTCGGCCCAGATGCCGTCCATGCGCTGGCCCAGCGAGGCAGCGATCTCGGCATGGCGCGCGGCCACGTCCAGGTCCACGCCCCACTTCTGCTGCAGGGCTGGCGTCAGGACCTTGAGGTTGCCGATGACGATGGGCGACTTGTTGATGTGCAGGCTCTTGAGCGGCAGGCGGGTGACGCCCTCGGGCAGGTCGGCCGTCTTGCTGAACAGTCGCTGGCGGATGGTCGCCACGTTGAGGTCGATCAGCTCGCTCGGGTCGTGGGCCAGGTCCCACAGCAGCACTTCGTTCTTGTTGCTGGGGTGCTGGGCCAGCGGCCAGACCAGGGCCATGCAGCCACGCTCGTGGCCGTACATGCCGGAGATGTGCAGGAAGGGCTTCCAGGCGCTGCGCGGCTTGTCCAGGCCGGCCTCGGCCAGCACGGCGTCTTTCTTGCGCAGCTTCAGGCAGAAGTCCCAGAGCTTGGGCTGGGCCTGCTGGACGATGCGGGCCAGGGCCACGGTGGCGCGCACGTCGGAGAGCGCATCGTGCGCGGCCTCGTGGCTCAGGCCGTTGGCCGCGGTGAGGTGCTCCAGCTTGAACGACGGGCGACCGTCTTCGTGCTGGGGCCAGGTGATGCCTTCGGGGCGCAAGGCCCAGGTGGTGCGCACCACGTCGAGCAAGTCCCAGCGGCCGCAGCCGTTCTGCCACTCGCGGGCGTAGGGATCGATCAGGTTGCGCCAGAACAGGTGGCGCGTGACCTCGTCGTCGAAGCGGATGGTGTTGTAGCCCACGCCGATGGTGTTGGGCTGGGCGAGTTCCTGCTCGATGGCATCGGCGAACAGGTGCTCGGGCACGCCGCGCTCCAGGCAGGTCTGCGGCAGGATGCCGGTGAGCAGGCAGGCTTCCGGGTCGGGCAAGGTGTCAGGCGCGGGCTGGCAGTACTGCATCAGCGGCTCGCCCACTTCGCGGAGCTGCGCATCGGTGCGCACGCCGGCGAACTGCGAGGGGCGGTCACGCCGGGGCACACGGCCGAAGGTTTCGTAGTCGTGCCAGTAGAAAGTGAAGTCGTTGCTCATGGTGCACCGGACAAAGCAAACGGCCCGCTGGATGCCAGACGGGCCGTGAAGAACAGGGGGAAAGGCCGCTCCGCTGCAGCGATTGTGCCTGCAAGCCGCCCGGCTGCCGCTCCCACCGATGGGGGAGCGCCAGCGGCATCAACGCTTGCGCAAAGCCACCGACCCGACGGAGTAACCTGCACCGAAGGAGCAGATCACGCCCAGGTCGCCCGACTTCAAATCGGCGCGGTGGCGGTGGAAAGCGATGATGGAACCCGCCGACGAGGTGTTGGCGAACTCGTTGAGGATGAGCGGCGCGATGTCGGTGGTGGGCTCGCCATCGGTGAGCTTCTTGATGACCAGCTGGTTCATGGCCAGATTGGCCTGGTGCAGCCAGAAGCGGCGCACCGCCGTGGGCGCGATGCCCAGGCCGTTGAGCTGGCGCTCGATGTGGGCAGCCACCATCGGCACCACTTCCTTGAACACCTTGCGGCCTTCTTGGCGGAAGGTCTTGTCGCGGGCCTTCGGGTCGCTGTCTTCGCTGCGGTTGAGGTAGCCGAAGTTGTTGCGGATGTTGTTGGAGAACTGCGTGGCCAACTGCGTGCCCAGCACTTCCCACTGGTCGGCCGACGTGGCGGTGTCGGCGCGCTCGACGATGGTGGCCGTCGCCACGTCACCGAAGATGAAGTGGCAATCGCGGTCCTTCCACTCCTGGTGGCCCGAGGTGATTTCGGGGTTGACCACCAGCACGCACTTGGCCGAGCCACCGCGCACGGCGTTGACGGCCTGGTCCAGCGCGAAGGTCGCGGCCGAGCAGGCCACGTTCATGTCAAAGCCGTAGCCGCCAGCGCCGAGCGCCTGCTGGATCTCGACGGCCATGGCCGGGTAAGCGCGCTGCATGTTCGAGGCCGAGCAGATCACGGCGTCGATGTCGGCGGGTGTCTTGCCAGCGGCCGCGATGGCCTTGCGGCCAGCGTCCACGGCGATCTCGGCCATCAGCGACAGCTGGTCGTCTGCGCGCTCCTGCAGGCGCGGGTACATGCGGGTGATGTCGAGGATGCCCTCTTTCTCCATCACATAGCGCTGCTGGATGCCCGAGGCCTTCTCGATGAACTCGCTGCTGGAGTGCGTCAAAGGCTGGCGCGTGCCTGCTTCGATGTCTGCGGCGTGTTCGGCATTCCAGGCGTCCACGTAGGCGTTGAACGAAGCCACCAACTCGTCGTTGGTGATGGTGTGCGGGGGCTGGTACAGACCCGTGCCGCTGATGACAACTGCGCTCATGGCATCGCAAGTTCAAGACGAAAAGCCGGATTCTGCCACCAATCACCTGCGCAAGCACCCGGGCAAAGCGCACAGGTCACGGCGTCTGCACTGGGGTCATCACCGCTGCAGCGCAGCACGTCTGTGCGACGATACCGGCACCTGCATGGAGAAGACCGCATGAGCGACGATGTGCTGGCAGTACCCCCTGACCTGAACGGGCTGCGCAAGCGCGCCTTGCGTGCGGCCTTGCTGTGGGCCATCGCAGCCATGACCGCTGCGGCCGCCTTCACGTGCGTGCGCCTCAACAACTTCTATCGGGATGCCCACGCGCGCGGGCAGCAACGTCTGGAGATCCTGCGCGACAACGTCGAAGCCCATTTCCACACCATCGCCGGCCTCACCCAAGCGCTGGCCGCACAGCCGGACATGCCCCAGTTCCTGCAGCACACGCCCGTGTCGGCTGGCGCGGATGCCGCAGCAACTCAGCGCCTGAAGGTCCAGGCGGACTTGATGGCACGCGACTCCGTGCAGCGCATGAGCACGCGCCTGGAAGAGTTGGTGCACTGGTTCCACTTGCGCCAGGCCTACATCCAGAACACCGATGGCACGTCCGTGGCCGACAGCGACCTCAGCCCCGAGGCCTCGACGCTGGGCGCCAATTTTGCGCACCGGGAGTACTTCCAGCAAGCCATGTCAGAAGGCCTGGGTTTCCAGTTCGTCATGGGGAAAATCAGCCAAAAGCCTGGCTTCAACTTCTCTGCCCGCATCAGCGACAACGGGCGCCCTCTGGGCGTGCTCATCCTCAAGACCGACCCGACGGCCATGCAGCGCCTGTTCATGGACACGGTCGGGCGGGTGGTCAGCATCGTGGACCGCAATGGCGTGGTCGTGGCCGGCAACCGCCCGTCCGACCTGCTGCAGTCCGTGCCCGACGCGCGGCCGTCGAAACTCAGTGCCGAGGAAATCGTGTCGGTGTACCTGAGGACGCCACCTCCTCTGCACTGGCAGACGATCACCGTGGGTCTGGTGGGTGAAGCCTGGCCCGGCACGGTGATCGACGGCAAGCGCTACCTGGCGCAAAACCTGGCGCTGGAGGGCTACCCCTACCGCCTGTGGGTCTGGACCCCTGTGGCCCTGGAATCCGACATGGTCGCGTCCGGGGTCCTGGCGGCTGTCGCGCTGACTGGTCTGGGTTGGGGGGTGCTGTGGGCCTGGTGGCGCCGCAACGAGCGCCGGCATGCGGTCGAACACGCGCGCCACGAAGCGCTGGAGATGACCCGCGCGCTGCCCCTCGGCCTGTTCCGATGGCGTGTCAACCCCGATGGCAGTGGGCACTTCAGCCACGTGGGCGCGGGCGTCGAACGCATCTTTGGCGATGCCTGGCCTGCGCTGCAAGCGAACCCGCAAGCGCTGTGGCGATTGGCCAGCCAGGATGCGTCGCGCCCCCCTGAGCACGCCGTCGAATTCGAATGGCGCCACGGCGGCCAGTCGCGCTGGCTCAGCGTGAACAGCGCGGTCGCGCAAACGGCCGATGGCGACACGGTCCACGACGGCTACTGGCTTGACGTGACCGCCCGCAAGCGCGCCGAGAGCCGCTTCGACCTCGCCTTCGAGCACGCCCCGACGCCCTTCCTGTTCGTGCACCGACACCAAGGCATCGTGCGGGCCAACCCGGCGGCCGTGGCGTTGTTTGGCGACCAGGCCGGACGTGGCATCCTCGGCCTCAAACCCTGGCAGCCACCGCTGAGCGACCCGCATCCCGAAGGCAACGCCGCCGTGGAAGCCCAGGTGCAGGCGATGATGGACCGCTGCCGAGAAGGCCGCAACGCGATGCGCTTCGACTGGCGCCACACCCGCGTCCTCGACACCGGAGCGCTGGAGCCTTTCGACGTCGAGGTGCGACTCATCAGCCTGGCCGAGGAGGACCCGGACCTGTATTTCTCGATGATCGAGGACGTCACGCAGCGCCGACAAACCGCGGCGGCCTTGCAGGCGGCCACCGAAGCTGCCGAGGCCAACACGCGGGCCAAGTCGGCTTTCCTGGCCAACATGAGCCACGAAATCCGCACGCCCATGAACGCCATCATCGGCATGACCCACCTGGCGCTGGACGAGCACCCGCCAGAGAAAGTCCGCGGTTACGTGGCCAAGGCCCACCAGGCGGCCAGCAGCTTGCTGCAGATCCTCAACGACGTGCTGGACCTCTCCAAGATCGAAGCCGGCCACCTGGTGCTGGAAAGCGTGGATTTCGCGCTGCAGCAGGTGCTCGACCAGGTCAACGATGTTCTGGGCCTGCCCGCCGACCGCAAGGGCCTGGAGCTCCTGTTCAGCGCCCCGCCCGACCTGCCCAGCCACCTGCAAGGCGACCCGACCCGGCTGCGCCAGGTGTTCGTCAACCTGGGCTCCAACGCCGTGAAATTCAGCGAGTCCGGCAGCGTGACCCTCGGGCTGGAGATGCAATCGCAAAACGGCCAGGACGTGGTGCTGCACGGCTGGGTGCGCGACAGCGGCCCCGGCCTGGCGAAAGACGACATCGAGCGGCTGTTCCGTCCGTTCACGCAACTCGACGCCTCGACCACACGCCGCCACGGTGGCACGGGCCTGGGCCTGACCATCTCGCGGCAACTGGTGGAGCACATGGGCGGCCGCATGTGGGTCGAGAGCCAACCCGGCCACGGCGCCACCTTCCACTTCACCGCCCGCCTGCAACTGCCTGCGCAGCCGCGTCCGATGGCCCCGAAACGCGAAGACTGGCGCGGCAAGCGCTTGCTCATCGTCGATGACCACGGCGATGCCCGCGAGGTCCTGGCGGCCATGGCCAGCGGCTTGGGCCTGCACGCCGATGTCGCCGCCGATGCCAACGAAGCCCTGCGCCTGCTCGATGCGGCCAACGCCGCCTACGACTGGCTCTTGCTGGACTGGCTCATGCCCGGCGTGGACGGCTTCAAGCTGGCACGGCAAATCCTGGCGCGCCCCAGCGAACAACAGCCCTGCATCCTTTTGGTGACCGCGTTCAACCAGGAAGAGGCCATGGCCGCCGCGCGCGACGTGGCACTGGCGGGCGTCCTGACCAAGCCCGTGAGCCCCTCAACGTTGTTCGACGCCCTCAGCCGCAGCGCGGTGGTGACGCGCACCGCCGCCGGTCTTGGCACGGCCACGCAGCCCGTGTCGCAGCCCCTGTCACAGCCCCGTCCGACACCCCTGGCAGGCACCCGCATCCTCTTGGTCGAAGACCAGCCGCTCAACCAGGAGCTGGCCCTCGAACTGCTGGAGCGCGCTGGCGCCACGGTCACGCTGGCCGGCGACGGCCAGGTCGCGCTCGACACGCTGACGGCGGCCACCGCGCCCTTCGACTGCGTGCTGATGGACTGCCAGATGCCGCGCATGGACGGCTACACCGCCACGGCCCACATCCGCCGCAACCCGCGCTGGCAGCACCTGCCCATCATCGCCATGACGGCCAGCGCGCTGGTCACGGACCGCGAGCAGGCCCTGCTGGCCGGCATGAACGACCACGTGCCCAAACCGCTGGACGTGCAGCAGATGTTCAGCGTCATCGCGCGCTGGGTGAAGGTCGGTCGCCAAGCGGCTGTGCGCGGCGCACCTCGCTGACACGCACCGAGGCGCGCGGTTCAGAACGGCACGTCGCTGCACCAGCGCATGGGTTCACCGTTCAAGGGGTGTGGCAGCCCCAGCTCGGCCGCATGCAAGAGCATGCGGGCAGGGGCCTCGCCTTGAGGCGCATACAGCTCATCGCCCACGATGGGGTGGCCGAGCTCCAGCAGGTGCACGCGCAGCTGGTGCGAGCGCCCCGTGACCGGCGCCAGCGACACCCGGGTGCGCTGCGCCGCCTCATCGCGTGAGACAACGGTGAAGCGCGTCAGCGAAGGCTTGCCGCGCTCGAAACACACCATCTGCCGGGGCCGATGGGGCCAGTCGGTGATGAGGGGCAGGTCGATCTCACCGGCGT
>CAIQIL010000519.1 GCA_903871865.1 uncultured Burkholderiales bacterium | reverse complement strand
GCTGATTCATGCGGACATCGTCATAGCCCTGCGTCCCGAATGGAAAGTTCCAAACTCCGCAGCCGCTCGGCACGCTGCCTGGGCAAACGTCGTACCACTTCTCTTGCGTGGTCACCGTATCCGTATTCCGGTTGTAGCGAATGAAGTCGATCTCCGCTCGCCCGATGCCGCGCCCGGCTGTCGCAGGTAGAACAAGCCCGCTTCGCACGCCGCCCCCAGCCATTCCTGGAGCACCAGGCGCTCGCCCCGTGGGAAGGCGCTCACGTAGCGCGCCAGCGCGTCGCGGCCCTCGATGCGGCGCACGCCAAAGCCGCACCAGCCCAGGTCGGGCTTGACCACCAGCGGGTAGACCAGGCCTTGGCGGGCCATCGCAGCCTCCACCTCGGCCAAGGCGCCAGGGCCGGCAATCTCCACCGAGGTGGTGCGCGCGGTGACAGCACGCGCGCACGCGCCCATCAGGGCCAGGTACGCCATCTTGCCCTCGCCCACCAAGCCGCCCGCGGTCAGCGCCGGGTTGGCACAGGAAGGCAGCGTGATGGAGCGGTGGATCACCGACAAGGCCACCCACTGCGCCACCATGGGCACCAGGTTCAGCCACTTGGGCAGGCGCTCGAGCCGGCCGGGGGGAGGGTGGGCCGGCGCCTCAGCGGCCTGCGTCATGCGTCATGCGCCACCGCTGCGCGCACGATGGCGAAATCGATGGGCTTGAACGACCCGTTGTTCGACTGCTCTGCCGAACACGCCGTCAACCCGCACACCAGGTCCATCTCAGCGCGCAGTTCGATGAAGTCGCCCGACCGGGAGGTGGGCGGCAGCACCCGCACCGTGCCATCGAGGTCGATGGCCACGTTCATGAAGATGTTGAAGGTCGTGCCAATCTGATGCGGCGCGATGCCATGCGGTTGCAGCGCCCGGCACAGGTTATCGAAACAACTCGGGTGGGGCCCCTGGCAGTGGTGCAGCTTGGCGAACATCTCCTGGCTGCAAGGCGCCATCAGGAAGTCATGCCGGCGCACCGTGTCGGCCACGATGGTGAACATCGGCTGGCTGTCATTGGCGTACAGCACATCGCCCACGCTGAAGCAGACCTTGCTGGCGTAATCGATGCTGCGGCCCGACGAGAGGCTGCAAGCCGCCTCGCCGTCCTGGAACGCGAACAGGTCGGCCACCTGCTCGCCGAAGGGGTCGCTCACGCGCAGCAGGTCGCCACGGCGCAGCTTGAACGCGGTGCCGCTTTGGGGGGCGATGCGCTGGGGCTGCGACGGCAGGGCATCGTCATCGTCCATGCGGCCCTCCTGGACGAAACGGGCAAACCCAATCGGCGGCCACCGCGCGCCCGGCGTACTGCCTGGCCTCGGACGACTCGCCAAAGCGC
This sequence comes from uncultured Burkholderiales bacterium, assembly GCA_903871865.1. GTDB lineage: Bacteria > Pseudomonadota > Gammaproteobacteria > Burkholderiales > Burkholderiaceae_C > Aquabacterium. Next base: position 3,612 of record CAIQIL010000519.1, on the reverse strand, counting down.
GACAGCATCGGGTTGACCGAGCCTTGCAAGGCAAGGTCACGGCTGCGGATCACCTGCTGCAATTTGTCGTACTTGCCGCTGGCACGCAGTTGCTGGAATTGCCCATGGAAATTGAACGCGATGCTCGGCAAGGGTGCACGCCTGGCCAGGCGGGAAGCGTGCGGGTGCAGGCCCACCAGGAAAAACGCCCGGCCGGCGATGCTGAAAGAGAAGTCCGCAGCACCTGGGTTCTGGCTCACACCCTGGGCCCAGGCGAAGTCACGCGCGTCACAGCGGTGCAGCGCCTGAAGGTGGCACCAGAGTCGGCGCTCGAAGTCGGGCTCGTCGAGCACATCGTCATCGAACAGGGCCACGCAAGTGACCGGCGCAAGACCAGGGTCGGGATAGGCGGCAGAGAACCGACCGAGCGCGTCGCACAAGGCCTGCAGCTGCACAGGCTCATCGCCACCCAAACGGCCATAGCTGGCCATGTGTGCACGCCCCGCGTTGAAGGCAGAACGCGCGCCCACGCAAGGGAAGGCGTCGTCCAGCACGAACGCCCTCAAGTGGTCGGTCGCTGAGCTCATTCCCAGTAAGGCGCGCTGTCGTAATAGACATGCAGTTCGCGGCTCCATTTTTCGTCCATCGCGGGCCAATGGGCCGCGTCGAAGCCGGGCGCGTCCTTGAGGCGCTCCTGGGGCACATTCAGCACGTACGCGTTCTTGTCCACGTTGTAGGCGAACGCGCCAAAAGGGATGGCGAAGAGCTTTTCGCCCAGGCCCAGGAAGCCACCGAAGGCAACCACCGCATAGACCAGGCGGCCGGTGCGCGGCTCGATGACGAGCTCTTTGATGTCGCCGAGGCTTTCGTCCTTGGCATTGACCACCTTGGTGCCAATGACGTTGGACGCCTTGACGGGTGACATAGAAAACGTGGCGGATGAGTTCATGGCTGCGCTCCTGGGGCGGTGGACAAAGGAGGGCCGACATGACCCTCTGACACCAGCGTAGGCCGCGGGCCCGGGCTTGACCGTGCGGCAGCCCACACAAGACCGTGTGCCTGGCCGTGTGGGCTGCCGAACAGACCCCAGCACACCACACGGGTACACCTGAACACGGTGCAGGGCTTTCCTGCACCGCGCCACAACCCAGCAAAGAGGTGAGTCATGAACAAAGACCAAGTCAAGGGCCCCGTCAAGGAAGCCACCGACAAGCCGCCCGCCAAGTCCGGCCCCGCCATGGGCTGCGACTCGCAGCACGCCAAGAGCGTGACCCCGCCAGCCGGAGGGCACGATCCGAAGAAGGCCAGCGTCAGCCAGCCATCGGCCAAGGACCGCGCCGACAAGCTTTGAGCCCAGCCCCGCCGCAGTGACACGCGGCGGGGCGCATCGCCATTTCCTGGAGCCCCCCCATGAACCACCCCGACAAGCATGCCCAGGCCAAGCCCAAAGGCTTGGTGCAAGCGCAAAGCGACTTCACCTCCGAAGGCGCGCCCGCCCCCACGCCCGGCCTGGTGCTGGACGCCAAAGCCATCCAGGCGGCCGCGCGCGACCTGGGCCAAGGCTCGGTCACACCGCACCAGGCGGCCTGCCGCGTGGACATCGTCAAGCTGCTCAACGACGCCCTCGCCACCGAATTGGTCTGCATGCTGCGCTACAAGCGCCACCACTTCACGGCGGCGGGACTGGTCTCGTCGAAGATCGCGCAGGAATTCCTGGTCCACGCCCGACAGGAGTCCATGCACGCGGACCGTTTGGCGCGGCGCATCGTCCAGCTCAACGGCCTGCCCGACTTCTCCCCCGAGTCCCTCACTCAGCGCAGCCACGTGCCCTACGACGCCTCGCTGGAGCTGACCGACATGATCCGCAGCAACCTGGTGGCCGAGCGCGTGGCCATCGAGTGCTACAGCCAGATGATCGACCTCATCGGCACCCAGGACGCCACCACGCGCCGCCTGCTGGAAGACATCCTGAGCGAAGAGCAAGCCCACGCGGAAGAGCTCAAGGCCTGGTCCGTGGCCTGAGTGAGCTCGCCCTTTTTGCCACCAAGCGAACCCCAAGGAGAACCGAACATGCTTTATCCCATCGCCGTTGTCTTGATCGTCCTGTGGGCCCTGGGGCTCGTCTCGGCCTACACGCTGGGTGGCTTCATCCACCTCTTGCTGGTGGTCGCCTTGGTCATGATCCTGTTCAACCTGATCTCGGGACGCCGGGCGGCCTGAGGCTGCGCAGGGCACGGCGGCCCTGATGTGCGCCGAAGCCGCTTCAACTTGGCGGGATTGGCTCAAGTTTGCGCCATGCCTGTCGTAAGAAGGGCCTCATGCGGTGCAATGGCGCACCGCAGCAAAGCACCGAGGCTTCCATGACGCACTGGCTGCGCAATTTCAGTTTCCACCGCCGACTGCTGTCCCTGGCGGTGTTCAACCTGATCGTCGTCCTGCTGTGCGTGGCAGCCGGCTTCTTCAGCGCCACCCAGCTGACACGGATCAGCGAGGACGTGGGCATGAGCAAGGACGCGGTGGCCGACATCCTGCCGCCGCCGATGTACCTCATCGAGATGCGCCTGGTGCTGTCGCAACTCGTTGAAGGCAGCATCGGCGCCGCCCAGGGCAAGGCCGAAATCGCCCGCCTCGCCCAGGAATACAAGGACCGCGTCGCCTACTGGCAGCAGCAGGCCGGTGTGCCCGAGCCCATCCGCCAGAGCTTGCTGGGCGAGCAGCACCAGCGCGCCCAGGCCTTCATCACCGAAGCCCAGGCCGTGGCCGACATGGCCGGCCACATGGGTTCGGAAGACCTGCGCCTGCAAATCCCGGACATCAACGCCCTGTACCTGGCCCAGCGACAGGCCGTGGACGCCACGGTGAAAACGGCCAGCGCCGTGGCCGAGAGCAGCTTGCAGGCGTTCACCGGCGTCGCCGTGCGCAGCAAGTGGATCTTGAGCTCGGTGCTGGTGGCCAGCGTGCTCCTGTCGGTCGTGCTGTTCGGTTGCACCATCCGCTCCATCGTGCAGCCGCTGCAGGTGTCGGTGGACGCGGTGCACCGCATGGCCTCGGGCGACCTGGGCGGCACCATCGAGAGCTCAGGGCGGGACGAGCTGACGCAGCTGTCGCTGGCACTGGCCGGGCTGCAGGGCTCGCTCACCCACACGGTGCAACTCGTGCAGCGCAATGCCGAGGGTGTGGCACACACCAGCCAGCTCATCGCCCACAGCAATGCCGACCTGAGCGACCGCACCCAGCGCCAGGCCGCCGCCCTGCAGCAGACCGCCGCCACCATGACCCAGCTCAGCGAGGGCATGGCGCACAACGCCGACAGCTCGCGCCAGGCCGCCGAGCTCGCCTCGGGCGCGTCAGATGCCGCCAGCCGCAGTGGCGCCGTCATGGGCGATGTGGTCAGCAGCATCCGCGACATCCAGACCAGCAGCCGCCAGATCGGCGACATCATTGGCACCATCGACAGCATCGCTTTCCAGACCAACATCCTGGCGCTGAATGCGGCCGTGGAAGCCGCCCGCGCCGGCGAGCAAGGCCGCGGCTTCGCGGTGGTGGCCTACGAGGTGCGCAGCCTGGCGCAGCGCTCTGCCGCCGCGGCCAAGGAGATCAAGGACCTGATATCGGCCAGCGTGGAACGGGTGG
>CAIQIL010000518.1 GCA_903871865.1 uncultured Burkholderiales bacterium | reverse complement strand
GTCGGGCGGCTCCTTGCGCTCGCGCGAGATGAAGCGCTCGAACAGCAAGGTGCTTTGCGACGGGTCCACCTCGGTGATGCCCAGGCAGTAGCACACGGCCGAGTTGGCCGCGCTGCCGCGCCCCTGGCAGAGGATGTTGCGCGAGCGGGCGAAACGGACGATGTCGTGGACGGTGAGGAAGTACTTGGCGTAGTCCAGCTCCCCGATGAGCGCCAGCTCCTTGTCGATCTGCGCCTGGACCTCGGGCGGAACGCCCAGGAGGAAGCGATCCACCGCGCCCTGCAGGGTCAGCTGGCGCAGGTGGTCGATCGGGGTGTGGCCCGCGGGCACGATTTCTTCAGGGTATTCGTAGCGCAGCTCGCTCAGGCTGAAGTCACAGTGCGATGCCACGCGCAGGGTTTCGGCCAGCAGATCAGCGGGGTAGCGTTGGGCCAGGCGCAAGCGGCTGCGCAGGTGGCGCTCGGCGTGGCGGGCCAGGTCCAGGCCACATTCACTCAGAGGACGCCCCAGACGGATGGCCGTGAGCACGTCCTGCAAGGGCTGGCGCGAACGCACGTGCATGTGCACATCGCCCGCGGCCACGAGGGGCACCTGGGTGGCCTCGCTGAGCGCGCGCAAGGTGCGCAGCCAGATGGCATCGTCCAGGCTGTGGTGCAGCTCGACCACGAGCCAGCTGCGTCCCGGAAAGCGCCGCCTGAGCCACCGCGCCTGGGCCAGCAAGCTGCCCCAGGGGGTGCCTCGCCGGGGCCTCAGCAGGAGCACGCAATCGCCCAGCGCGGCGGGGTGGATCTCGGCGCGTTGCAGCCGCGCCTGGCCTTTGCCCACGACCCCTCGCCGCAGGCGCGTGATGAATTCGCACAACAGGCCGTAGCCCAGGCGGTGACAGGCCAGCACGATGAGGTCGAAAGCGGGCGGTGCGTGCGCATCGGGCCCCTCGTGCACGGCGAATTCGCTGCCGATGATGAGTTTGAACGTGTCGGCGCCAGGCACACCCGCTTGCTGGGCTTGCGTCAAGGCCAGGTGAGCGCGCACCACGCCAGCGAGGCTGCAGTCGTCCGTCAGGGCCAGGCCACGGTAACCCAGGGTCAAGGCGCGTTGCACCAGCTCCTCCGGGTGCGAGGCACCGCGCAGGAAGCTGAAGTTGGACACGGCATGCAGCTCGACCACGTCAGGCAGTGGCCATCGCTCGGTGGTGGACATGGCCCTGGCACTCAGGCAAAAAAGCCCAGAAGGAACCAGGCGCTGCGCGCATCTGGCGGGGCATGGCGGGTGCGAAACACCCACAACAGGCCGGCGCCCGGACTGCTGGCCAGGTAGTGGTCGCGCGCTTCGGCGGCGGCGCTGTCGCGGGTGTCCCACCAGCCGGCTTCGATGCGGTGCGGGCCGGCCAGCAACTGCAGCGGCCCCTGGTAAAGCGGTTGCTCGCGCGGGCCACTGCGGGTGTCCAGCGCCAGGGGCAAGGGCTCGGGCAGCAGCCAGGTGGGCTGAGGGATGTCGCCTGGCAGGGCCGTCAGCGCATCGGCATCTGGCCGGCGGGACGCGCTCACAACCGACAGCGCAGGCACCCACAGCTGGGACTGCGACAGGCGGTGGTCCGCGCAACGTCGGGCTTGTTGCACGCGCTCCGGCCCCAGGCGCACGCTGAGGCGCTCCAGCAGGGTCAGCCAGGCTTCGTGCTGGGCGCGCTGCGCAGCGGGAGACCCAGCCGCGCTGGGGTTGTCCAGCGCCGTGGTCGGGTCAGCTGGGAACAGCTCGGCGCTGACAGGCGAGCGTGGCACCAGCGTGTGGACCTGCAAGCCGATGTCGGTCACGGGCGCCGCCAAGGTGATGCGTTGCAGGTGATCGCCGACCAGGCGCTCCAGCCGGGTGACGTCGCACACCGGGCTGGCCAGGCGCACAGGCCAACTTTGCCAGCGTGCCTGGCCCTGGCGGGACCACTCATGGCACCAGCGCAACACCAGCGTCTCGGTGCCGGCCTGGTGCCCGCCCATCCAGGCGCACAGGGCGCGCAGCAGGTGGGCGAACGCAGGCTGCAGCCCCGCGGTGGTGTCGGTGCGCGCAGGCAACTCCAGCTGCACATCGAAAGTGGGGGGCAAGGTGAGCCACTCGAAGGCTTCGGGCTGCTCGCCCCAGGCCTGGTCCAGCGCCTGCAGCAGGGCCGCCCCGAAACGCCGGCTCAGGCCGCCACGCGGCAAGGCGCGCACATCGCCCAGCGTGCGGCAGCCCAGTTGCGCCAGGGTGCTGGCGTGCCGGGCCACCGCGCGCAAAGTCTGCAAAGGCAGGCGGTCCAGCGTGCAGGGCGCCTCATGGTCAACCGCGCGTGCCAGTGCCAGCGCGCCCAAGGCCGTCGGTGCGTGCGCGCTGCGCACATCCACCTCGCCCTGTGCGGATGCCATCTGACGCGCCCCTTGCTGGATGCGCTGGCGCAGCGCTTGCGCGCCGCCAAACAGGCGCTCGCTGGCCGCAACCTCCAGCACCACGGCATTTTCCAGGCAGGCCACGCGCGGCGTGAATTGCAAAGCCCACCACCCCAGTTGCCGTTGCAGCGAGGGCAGGTCGGTTGCAGCGGCCTCCGGCTCAGGCGCCGAGTGGGGCAGCAGTGCGATCCAGTGCCACATGGCGATCGACCTCTGACAGACCAGGATGGCCAGAGTGAGTGGCCGGCAGCGCAGGCGCAGGCAGCAAGGTGGCCAGGCCCACAGGCCAGTGGGGCAGCACGATGGGCTGCCCATGCTGCGGGCCGCGCCGTTTGAGCAAGCGCACCTGCAGCGGGTGAGGGCAGGGCCCCAGGCCCAGATGCAGTCGCAGAGGTGCGGGCGACGCCCCTTGCCCCGCAGGCTCCGGGCGGAAGATGAACACCGGCCCTGCATGCCGGGCCGCACAAGCTTGCAGGCGCCGCAAGGCCTCGGCGCGCACCTGCGGCAACCAGGCGAGCACGGCCGACAGGCACCCGGCTTTCAAGGCCTGCTCGGTCGCCCACAAGCGCTCCAGTGGGCTGCGGGCGTCGATGCAGACCAGGCGGTCTTCGGGCAAGCCCTCGCGCGCAAGGGCTGTGAGCTGCGGATGCCAGGGCGCCCCCACCAGCAGCACCTGGCCGCCCCGCTGAACCAGGCTCACCAGGGCCGGCAGCAGCAAACGCCACTCCGCCAGGCCCGCCTGGGCCTGCAGCACCTCGGTCAGGGCCTGGCACGGCCAGCCCCCGCCGGGCAGATGGGCGTCCAGGGCGGCGTGGCCGCTGGGCAGCACGGGGGCATGCCCGCCCCCCAAAGCCTGCCCTGACCACACGGCCTGCGCCAGGTGCGGCGGCAAGTTCAGGGCTTGCGCCTTGGGTTGCGGGCTTGGATGAGGGGGGTGAGCGGCAAGCATGATCACTGTTTTTATATACAGCATCATAG
>CAIQIL010000517.1 GCA_903871865.1 uncultured Burkholderiales bacterium | reverse complement strand
TGCAAGTCATCGTGCAACTGATCGACCAGGTACACAGACAAGACGACATCGAGAAACTCGAAGACACGCTCAAGCGCGATCCGCCCCTGGCCTACAAGCTGATGCGCTACATCAACTCGCCGGCCTTCGGCCTGTCGGTGGAGATCAGCTCCTTCCGCCACGCCATCATGATCCTGGGCTACCAGCGCCTCAAGCGCTGGCTGGCCCTGCTGCTGGCCACCGCCTCCAAAGACCCGAACATGAAGCCGGTGATGTTCGCCGCCGTGCGCCGTGGCCTGTTCATGGAAGAACTGGCCCGCGTCAGTGGCGACGAGGACATGCGCAACGAGCTGTTCATCTGCGGCGTGTTCTCGCTGCTCGACCGCATGTTCCGCCAGCCCTTCAGCGAGCTGCTGAAAACCATCCCCGTGCCCGAGCGCGTCTTCCAGGCCCTGGCCGAACGCAGCGGCCCTTACGAGCCCTACTTCAAGCTCGTGCAGGCCATGGAAGGCAGCGACCGCTTCGAGATCCAGGAAGCCGCCGAGGGCCTGATGATGGGCTTTGGCGACATCAACCTGGCCCTGCTCAAGGCCATGCAGTCGGCCGCGCAACTGGACTGACGGCGCCCCGGGGCAGGTCGCCCCCAGCCCAAGCGGGTCGTAAGATGCCGCATGCACCCTGACCTGCCCAGCCAGCCCTACGGCGACCTCACCCCCGACCTCACGCTCGACGCCCTGGAGGCGCTCGGGCAGCGTGTGGACGGCCGCCTGCTGACCCTGAATTCTTACGAGAACCGCGTCTTCCAGGTCGGCCTGGAGGACGGCGGCTTCGTGGTCGCCAAGTTTTATCGGCCCGGCCGCTGGAGTGACGCGCAAATCCTCGAAGAACACGCCTTCGCGCAAGAGCTGGCCGATGCCGAGGTGCCCGCCGTGCCGCCGCTCACGCTGACGGTGGACGCGGCAGCCGCCCGTGGACCGGCCTCGGTCTGCGGCACACCGCCCACCCTGGGCCACTTCGGCGGCCACCGCTTGTCGGTCAGCCCGCGCCGCGGCGGGCGCTCGCCCGAACTCGACGACCCCGAGGTGCTGCGCTGGCTGGGCCGCTTCCTGGCCCGGCTGCATGGGGTCGGCGCGCGCCGGCCATTCGCGCACCGTGGGCGCCTGGACGTGACGCAGATGGGCCGCGCTGCGCGGCAATGGCTCCTGGACAACGAGGCCATCCCGCTCGACCAGCGCGCGACCTGGCAGGCCGCGGCCGACCAGGCGCTCGATCTGGCGCAAGCGGCGTTCGACCGCATCGACGGCCTGCGCTGGCGCCGCACCCACGGCGACTGCCACCCCGGCAACGTGCTGTGGACGCCCGAAGGCCCGCACTTCGTGGACCTGGACGACGCCTGCATGGCACCCGCCGTGCAAGACCTCTGGATGCTGGTCAGCGGCGACCCGCAGGAGCGCCAGGTGCAGCTGGGCGCGCTGATGGACGGCTACGAGTCCGTGGCCGATTTCGACTGGCGCGAGCTGGCCCTCATCGAGCCCCTGCGCACCCTGCGCCTGGTGCACCACAGCGCCTGGCTGGCGCGCCGCTGGTCGGACCCGGCCTTCCCGGCCGCCTTCCCCTGGTTCGAGTCGGGCAGTTACTGGGGCCAGCAAACCGGCCTGCTGCGCCAGCAGATCGACCTGCTGCAAAGCGGCGACGTCCACGACGGCGACCGCTGAGCAACAGGTCCTGCTGCTTCGTTCAGATCACTTCGCGGCTTCGCCCAGGCGACGGCCCAGCGACACCCCGTAGGACGCAGGACGTGCGGCCAGGATGGGGTCGGCCGAGGCCTTGATGCCCTTGGGCAGCACCAGCGGGTTGAAGGTGATCTTGTCGCAGGCACCGCCCATGTCCGCTTCGACCTTGTCGATCACCAGCGTGCCGGCGGGCACCACGGTGCGCCCCTCGGGCCAGACCTGGGTCGGATCGACCAGGGTGTCACCGGCCTGGGCCAGTTGCAGCTTGAAGTCGAAGGACACCGGCGCCTGGGCCACGCGCTGGCGCAGCTCGTCGAAGAGGAACTGGTCGGGCAGGGTCTTGAGCTGCTCCTCGCTCAGGCCCACCACACCGGCCGAAGGCACGAACTGCCAGCGCACGAACTGGCTCTGGCCTTTGGCATTGACCAGCTCGAAGGCGTTGACGCCCCAGTACTGCGCGCTGGCGTAGCTGGCCGGCACGGCCGCCTTGGCCAGGAACGCGCCCTGACGCAGGCTCTCGGGGTGGGCGTCGTTGTAGGCCTTCAGCTTGACCGGGTCGGGCTTGCCGGTGGCCGGGTCGTTGACGCGGGCCTGCACGAAGGGCACGAAGTCCTCGATGCGGGCCACGAAAAACACCGGCGCCGAGATGTTGGCCATCATCCACTGCTCGCCCTTGGGCAGCATGAACTGCAGGGCCAAGCCGCGCGCTGTCTTGCCTTTGTCGCTGGCCTTGGGGTTGCCACCACCGACCGAGAAGCGCGCCACCACGGGCACTTTCTCGCCTGAGAACACCGATGCGCTGGACAGCGCACGGCCCACGGCATTGCCCGTGAAGTGGCCGCTGGCGCAGATGCCCTTGGCGCCCGAACGCCGCATGCCGGGCTGCTTGCCGGCCAGCGCTTCCAGGGCGTCGACCTGTTCGGCAGGGGTGCTCACCTGAGCCTGGGCTGCCGACACGGGCAGCGCAGCGAGGACAACCGCGGCCAGAGCGCCGCCCAACAGAGACAAAGACAAGTGTTGTGTCATGGGGATCCTTTTTGTCATGGGTGTGTCCTTGTAAGCGACATGGGCTCTGGGCGGGGGTGAGGCCCTTGCCCACGCAGGGGCTTAACGGTTGGCCTTCCATGCCCCCCGAATCCGGTTGATCGGATCGGATCAGGTCAGCTCACCGGACCTACTTGCGGCGCAGATAAGGTGCGTGCTAGGCGTGATGCGTGGTGCATGAAGCGCGCGCCCCCGCCCCTTGACCGAACGCCACCCACCATGCCCCACACGCCCCACCCCAACGCCCTGCTCGCCCGCCGACACCCAGGCCGCGGCCTCACCCGGCTGGGCTGGGGCCTGCTCATCGTGGCCGTGGGCGGCACCGGGCTGGCACACGCCGCCGAGGGCCAGGGTCAGGCCCAGACACAGGTGCCAGGCCCGCTGACCGTGCCGCGCGTGCTGCGCGAGGTGCGCAACGACGAGCGCGTCACCGTGCCGGGCAGCGCCCACCCGCGCGCCCGCGCCCAGGACGACCGCGGCGCGGTGGACGACGCCTTGCGCCTGGACCAGATGGTGCTGGTGCTGCAAGCCTGCGCGGCGCAGGAACAGGCCCTCGCGGCCTTGCAGCAGGCCCAGCACGACCCCGCCTCGCCCGAGGACCGCCAGTGGCTGAGCCCGCAAGCCTTCGCAGCGCGCTTCGGTGTGGCCCAGGCCGACATCGACGCCATCACCGCCTGGTTGACGCAGCAAGGCTTCCGCGTCGACGAAGTCAGCGCCGGCCGGCGCAGCATCGTGTTCAGTGGCAACGCCCGGCAGGTGCGGGAGGCCTTCGGTGTCACGCTGCGCTACTACGAACGCGGTGACGGCACCGATCGCCAGCGCCACATCGCCCACGCCGACCCGGTGCAGTTGCCTGCGGCCCTGGCCG
>CAIQIL010000516.1 GCA_903871865.1 uncultured Burkholderiales bacterium | reverse complement strand
TCGCGCGCGTCGTCGATGCCCTGCAGGTGGTCGATCATGCGCTCGGCCAGTCGCCCCAGCATCACGTCCAGCATGGCATAGACCAGCACCTCCTTGCTGCCGAAGTACTTGTAGATGGTCTGCAGCGACACGTGCGCTGCTTTGGCCACGTCCAGCAGCGTCACCTCGTGGAAATCGCGGCTGGAAAACAGCGTCAGCACCGCTTGCTCGATGCGCCGCAGCGTGTCTGCGCGCATGCTGCTGAGGGCGGCGCGGCGCGCGTCCGGCGTGTCGGGCGGGGCGTGGCGGGCGTCGGGCGGCTGGGGTGCGGGGGGCATGGATCGCTTTCCGGGATGGAAACGAATCGTACCAAATGAACGATCGTTCGAAAATCTGGGCCCACCCCTCTTGCCCTTCGATGACGTTAACGTCAAGATCAGCACCCGTTGTGCACCACGATGCATGGCCGGTTTCCAGGGCGTCAGCGCTTTGTCGCGCACGATGCCTTGCTGAAATCAAGGGTTAACACCGACGGTAACGAAGATTACCGAATGACCCAGGCCACGCCCCGTGAGGCCGAAACGCACACCGCTTCACACGGACCGAGGAGACACCCGCATGCCCATTCAAAATTTCGCCCCCGCCTGGATGACCGAAGAACACCAGATGGTGTTCGACTCGGCCAAGCGCTTCATGACCGAGCAATGGCAGCCCAAGGACGAAGCCTGGCGCGCCCAGGGCATGATGGACCGCCAGGCCTGGCTGGACGCCGGCGCCAATGGCTTCCTGTGCGCTTCCATGCCCGAGCAGTACGGCGGCGGCGGCGGTGACTTCGGCCACGAAGCCGCGCTGGTGCTGGCCCAGGGCGAAGCCGGCATCGGCGGTTTCGGCGGCTCGTTGCACTCAGGCATCGTCGCGCCTTACATCCTGCACTACGGCACCGAAGAGCAGAAGAAGCGTTGGTTGCCCAAGCTGGCCACCGGCGAGTTGGTCAGCGCCATCGCCATGACCGAACCCGGCACCGGCTCTGACCTGCAGGGCGTGCGCACCTTCGCGCAGAAGTCCGCCGATGGCGAGACCTACACCATCAACGGCAGCAAGACCTTCATCACCAACGGCCAACTGGCCAACCTGGTCGTCGTGGTCTGCAAGACCGACAAGGACAAGGGCGCGCAAGGCATCTCGCTGTTCGTGGTCGAGACCGACGAAGCCCCCGGCTTCCGCCGTGGGCGCAACCTCGACAAGATCGGCATGGAGGCGCAAGACACCTCGGAGCTGTTTTTCGACGATGTGGTGGTGAGCAAGCACAACCTGATCGGCGAACAGGAAGGCATGGGCTTTTTCCAGCTGATGCAGGAGCTGCCGCAAGAGCGCCTGCTGGTCGCGCTGGCTGGCATCGCGACCATGGAATACGCCATGAAGATCACGCTCGAGTACACGAAGGAGCGCAAGGCCTTCGGCAAGACCATCTTCAGCTTCCAGAACACCCGCTTCAAGCTGGCCGAGTGCCAGGCCCTGCTGCTGGCCTCGCGCGCCCTGGTGGACGCTGCCATGGTCGCCCACCTCAAGGGCGAGCTGGGTGTGGACCGCGCCGCGCTGATCAAGTACTGGATCACCGACAACCAGTGCAAGGTGACCGACGAGTGCCTGCAGCTCTTCGGTGGCTACGGCTACATGAAGGAATACCCGATCGCCCGCCTGTGGGCCGACTCGCGCGTGCAGCGCCTCTCCGGCGGCACCAACGAGATCATGAAGGACCTCGCTTCGCGCTTCCTG
>CAIQIL010000515.1 GCA_903871865.1 uncultured Burkholderiales bacterium | reverse complement strand
GCTGCCCTTCATCAACAACATGGCCCAGCGCCTGGCCGACTGCGACCTCATCGTCTGCCGCGCCGGTGCCATCACCGTCAGCGAGCTGTGTGCCGCGGGCGTGCCCAGCATCCTCATCCCCTTGGTGGTGTCCACCACGGCCCACCAGCGTGACAACGCCGAGTTCATGGCCGCCCACCAGGCCGCCATCCACCTGCCGCAAACCGAGCTGAGCGCCGAGACCCTGGCCGCGCAACTGCAGTCGCTGCAGCGCAGCAGCCTGGCCGAGATGGCCGGCCGCGCACGGGCCCTGGCGCGTCACCAATCCGCTGCCGCGGTGGCCGATGCCATCGAGCAGTTTGTCAAACCCACTTCAGTAAAGGCGTCGGCATGAAGCACGCCGTCAAACACATCCATTTCGTGGGCATCGGGGGCGCCGGCATGAGCGGCATCGCCGAGATCCTGCACAACCTGGGCTACCGCGTTTCGGGCTCGGACCAGTCCGACAGCGCCACCTCGCGCCGCCTGGCCTCGCTGGGCATCGCCGTGCACATCGGCCACGAGGCCGCGCACATCGAGGGCGCTGAGGCCGTGGTCACGTCCACCGCGGTGAAGGGCGACAACCCCGAAGTCATCGCGGCACGCGCCAAGCGCGTCCCGGTGGTGCCGCGCGCCGTCATGCTGGCCGAGCTGATGCGCTTGCGCCGTGGCATCGCCATCGCAGGCACGCACGGCAAAACCACCACCACCTCGCTGGTCACGGCCATCCTGACCGAAGCCGGTGTCGATCCGACCTTCGTGATCGGCGGCAAGCTGCACAGCGCCGGTGCCAACTCGGCCCTGGGCAAGGGCGAGTACATCGTGGTCGAGGCCGACGAGTCGGACGCCTCTTTCCTGAACCTCATGCCCGTGCTGTCGGTCGTCACCAACATCGACGCCGACCACATGGACACCTATGGCCACGACTTCGCCAAGCTCAAGCAGGCGTTCGTGGACTTCCTGCACCGCATGCCCTTCTACGGCGCGGCCATCCTGTGCTCGGACGACCCGGGCGTGCGCAGCATCATCCCGCTGATCTCGCGCCCCGTCATCACCTACGGTTTCGAGGAAGACGCCCAGGTGCGCGCGGTCGATGTCGAGGCCTTGCCCGGCGGGCAGATGCGCTTCACCGTGCAGCGCCGCAACGGCACCGTCATGCCCGACCTGCACGTGACGCTGAACCTGCCTGGCCGCCACAACGTGCTCAACGCGCTGGCGGCGATTGCCGTGGCCACCGAGATCGAGCTGCTCGATGCGCCCATGGCCAAGGCCCTGGCCGCCTTCACCGGCGTGGGCCGCCGCTTCCAGCGCCACGGTGACTTCCCCGCCGCCGACGGTGGCCGCTTCACCCTGATCGACGACTACGGTCACCACCCGGTGGAGATGGCCGCCGTCATCAGCGCCGCGCGTGGCGCCTTCCCCGACCAGCGCCTCGTGCTGGCCTTCCAGCCGCACCGCTACACCCGCACCCGCGACTGCTTCGAGGACTTCGTCAAGGTGCTGGGCACCTCGGACGCCGTGCTGCTGACCGAGGTCTATGCCGCAGGTGAAGCACCCATCGTCGCCGCCGACGGCCGTGCGCTGACCCGTGCCGTGCGTGTGGCGGGCAAGGTCGAGCCAGTCTTCGTCGATGACGTGGCCGAGCTGCCCCAGGCCATCGTTGCCAACGCCCGTGGCGGCGACATCGTCATCTGCATGGGCGCGGGCACCATCGGCAGCGTGGCCGGCAAGGTCGCCGAGATGTTGAAAGAGGGTGCCTGAGATGAGCAGCGTGCATGTGAATGCCCCCCCCATCGACGTGGCCTCGCTGGGCCGCGTGGCCGTGCTCTTCGGTGGCACCTCGGCGGAACGCGAGGTCTCGCTGATGTCGGGCAGCGGTGTCTTGAAGGCCTTGCAGTCGCAAGGCGTGGACGCCTTCGCTTTCGACCCGGCCGAGCGCCCGCTGCAAGAACTGAAGTCCGAAGGCGTCAGCCGCTGCTTCATCGCCCTGCACGGGCGTGGCGGTGAAGATGGCACCGTGCAAGGCGCACTCGAATTGCTGGGCATCCCCTACACCGGCTCGGGCGTGATGGCGTCGAGCATCGCCATGGACAAGGTCATGACCAAGCGCATCTGGCGCTTCGAAGGCTTGCCCACGCCGGACTGGCGCATGGTGGGCAGCGTGGCCGAGTGCGAGCACGCCCTAGTGGCCCTGGGCGCGCCCATGATCGTCAAGCCGGCGCGCGAGGGGTCGTCCATCGGCCTGAGCAAGGTGACCGATGTGTCGCAGTGCGCCGCCGCCTATGCCGCGGCCGCCCAGCACGACCCCGAGGTGCTGTGCGAGCAGTTCATCGACGGTGAGGAAACCACCTGCCCGGTGCTGACCGTCGAAGGCGAGGCCCAGGCTCTGCCGGTGATCCGCATCGTCGCGCCCGGCGGCAACTACGACTACCAGAACAAGTATTTCACCGACGAGGTGAAGTACCTCTGCCCGAGCCAGCTCGACGCCGACGAGGAAGCGGAGATCCAGCGCCAGGTGCTGCGCGCCTTCAAGACGCTGGGCTGCCGTGGCTGGGCCCGTGCCGACGTGATGATCCGCAAGACCGACCGCCAGCCCTTCCTGCTGGAGATCAACACCTCGCCCGGCATGACCGGCCACTCCCTGGTGCCGATGTCGGCCAAGGTCGCCGGTTTGAGCTACGAGCAACTCTGTGTGCACCTGCTGGCCTCGGCCAGCCTGGACCAGCCCGCCTGACCATGCAAGCCGCCGCCGCCCTCCACCTGCCACGCGAAGCCGATGAGGCGTCCCAGGACGTCCGCTGGATGAACGCGGCCGCAGCCCTGCTGCTGGGGGTGGCCGTGTGCGGTTTGCTGTGGGCCGGCATGCAGCGCCTGAGCCGCTTGCCCCTGTTCGCGCTCCAGCAGGTGCAGCTGGAAGGCGACCTGGTGCGCAACAACATCGCCACCGTGCGCGCCAACATCGTGCCGCGCCTGCCGGGTGGCTTCTTCCAGACCGACCTGGCGCGTGCCCGCGAGGTCTTCGAAGCCGTGCCCTGGGTGCGCCACGCCGTGGTGCGACGCGTGTGGCCCAACGAGCTGCGCGTGCAGCTGGAGGAGCACCGCCCCGCCGCCTACTGGCAGCACGAAGACCGCGACGACCAACTCGTCAACACCTTCGGCGAAGTGTTCGATGCCAACATCGGTGATGTGGAAGAACGCCTGCCCACGCTGGACGCGCCGGCCAACGCAGGCCCG
>CAIQIL010000514.1 GCA_903871865.1 uncultured Burkholderiales bacterium | reverse complement strand
CGGCGCGACCACACAAGCATCGCCTTCACACCAAAGATCAAGGAAATCGCCCCATCGAGGTGGGTGGAGAAAGCTGCCTTTCGCCCACCAGATGACGCGACCCGTTGCCCTTATCTTGCACCTTTTTTCCGAAGTGCGTGCGACACGAACACAACAATTCAGATGTTGCTGGTGGCCCGCACTTCTTCCATGCTCGTCAACCCTGTCAACACCTTCTCGATGCCATCCTGTCGCAGTGTTCTCATGCCCTCACGCAAGGCGTGTGCCTGAAGTTCATCCGGGCTGGCCCCCGTCTGGATCAGGCGCCGTGTGTCGGCGTTCACGGCCATCAGTTCGTGGATGCCCACCCGGCCCTTGAAGCCCGTGTGGTTGCAGTGGTTGCAGCCCGCGCTGTGGTGATGCTGCAGCGCGCCATCGACGGCGAAACGCCCTTGCCACTCGGCCAGCAATCCGTCGCGCGTGATGCCCATCTGCTCGGGCGAACAGACGTGCAGGTACTCGTCGAGCAGCCCTTGCACCTGTTCGTGCGTGGCCGGCTCTGACACCTTGCAAGCAGGGCACAGGCGGCGCACCAGGCGCTGGGCCAGCACCACCAACAGGGAGTCGGCGAAGCTGAAAGGGTCCATGCCCATGTCGAGCAATCGGGTGACGGTTTCCGGCGCGCTGTTGGTGTGCAAGGTGGACAGCACGAGGTGGCCGGTGAGCGCCGCTTCGATGGCCGTGCGCGAGGTCTCGGTGTCGCGCATTTCGCCGACCATGATGACGTCCGGGTCGGCGCGCAGCAGTGCACGCAAGGCCTTGGCGAAGGTCCAGTCGATCTTCGGATTGACCTGCACTTGTCGCAAGCCGGGCTGGGTGATTTCGACCGGGTCTTCGGCCGTCCAGATCTTGCGTTCGGGCACGTTGATGAAGCTCAGCGCCGAGTGCAGCGTGGTGGTCTTGCCGGAGCCCGTGGGCCCCACGCACAACACCATGCCGTAAGGCCGCTCCATGGCCTGCTGGAAGCGCGCCAGGTTGGCCGGGCTCAGGCCGATCTTGTCCAGCGGCAGGGGCCTGGCCGAGGCCAGGATGCGCATCACCACGTCTTCCAGGCCGTTGTTGGTCGGGATGGTGGCCACGCGCAGCTCCAGGCGGTGTTGGGGCATGAAGCGGGCGAAGTTGATCTTGCCGTCCTGCGGCTTGCGCTTCTCGGAGATGTCGAGGTCGCACATGATCTTGATGCGCGCGATGATGGCGCTGCGGTAGTTCGGCGGCAGCTCCAGGTAAGGCAGCAACTGGCCGTCCTTGCGGAAGCGGATCTTGACCTTGTCGCGCCCGGCGTAGCTCTCGATGTGGATGTCCGAGACGCCCTGGTAGTGGGCCTCGATGACCATGGTGTTGATGAGCCGCACCAGGGAGTTGTCGCTTTGCTCGATGGGCTTGTCGTCCAGGCCGATGCCCTGCCCTTCCTTCTCCAGGTCCTCGACGAGCTTGTCGGCGGCGAAGGGGTCGTTCAGCTCGGGCGCCGGGATGTCGTGGTCCAGCGAAAAGGACACGGCCGAGACGTCGGCCCCCAGCTTGGCATAGGACTCGCGGATGCACCATTCCAGCTGGCTTTGCGGCGCCAGCACGGGCACGACCTTGCACTGCGTGATGAACTCCAGCTCCGACAGCACCAGGCGCTGGCTGGGGTCTTCCACCGCGACGATGAGCGCGCCTTCGCGCAGCAGCAGGGGCACCGCGCGCAGGCGGGCCGCCACGGTGAAGGGCACCTTGTGCAGGGCCAGCGGGTCGACCGGGAACTTCTGCAAGTCCACCAGCGGGTAGCCCATCTTGCGGGCCAGGGCCGACAGCAGGTCATGCCGGGAGATCAGCCCCAGGCGCACCAGCAGCTCGCCCAGGGGCACGGTGCGGTCGGACTGCTGCTGGCGCAGCGCGT
>CAIQIL010000513.1 GCA_903871865.1 uncultured Burkholderiales bacterium | reverse complement strand
GGTGCCGCCATGCGCGACGGCCACGTCGTGGAAGGCCTGCACCTGCTCCGGCGAGTCGCACTTGAAGCCGATGGTGGCGCCATTGGCGAATGTCGCGGGTTCGTCGTTGATGGGCTCGACCACGCCGAAGGTGTTGCCGTCGTGGCGGTAGAACAGGCGTGTGTGGCCGGTGGCGTTCACGTTGCGCACGGGCTCGGGCACGCCGAGGACGGCCAGGACGGCGTCGTAAAAGCGCTTGGACCGTTCGATGTCGTTGCTGCCGACCATGATGTGGTTGAACATTGCTGCTCCTGTGGCTGTGAATGTGGAGGTGAAGGGGCGAGCGCCAGCATAGCAAGCGATGGCATGGCGTGTGATGGCATGACGTGTCGTGCGGTCGCTTCATCTGCGCTCAGCCGCGCGCGCCATTCACAGCGGCTTGCCCGCCACGAAGACCCGGTGGGCGCCCCCGGCCACCACGCAGCTCGTGGCCCAGACGCGCATCGTCACGCCACGCCAAGTGGGGGTCGAGACATGGACTTGGCCCACGGTCATGCCCGCGGCTGGTGGGAAGAACTGGTTGCAGTCCTGTCCGTCTTGGGTACGCTTTCTGCTCACGCTGTTGTCAAACGATTGGTAGATTTTTTCGTCGAACGCGAATAGGACGGCGCCATCCGTGGAACCAGAAACGCGGTCCAGGTCTTCTGCGATCCCTTTGAAGGCCGCCTGGGCCTTGGACCCAAAGTCTGGCCGGGTTTTGATCTCGAAATACCCCACGAAGGGCCACGTCACCGTCAGGTCGCCAGACCCGCCCGAAACCGAATGCAGTCGGGGTTTGGACTGAACCGTGTTGCGCCGCCAGAACTTGGCGGCCGTCTTCTGGGTGGTGGGCAGTTGCAGCTCAAACCCATAGCGGATGCAGATCGCGGCCACGGCGACGGTGAAGGCGCCTTCTTGCCAGCACAGCAGCGGGTTGCTCCCGTGCTCGCGGGCCAGCCGCAGCAGCAGGTTTTTGAAATGGCGTGAACGCATGGTCGGGGTGGGGCCAGCAGGCGTCACTGTTGAACCTGCAGCGGCCGCAAGAGCAGCACGCAGGACTCCCCAAAGCTCAGCTTGCCCGACAGCTTGGACGAGGCCTTGGTGGGCGGCTGGTCACACAGGTACTTGACGGCCTCTGTGCTTCGACGCGACGAGGGCACGTTGGCGCCTTCGTCCCGTTGCTGGCCCATCTCCAGCAGGCTGCGCGTGGTGGCCATTTCCAGGTATTGGGTGGCCGCCTCGGGCTGGCCGGCCCTGAGCTGCCGCAGCGCCTCGACCTGCATGGACAGGGAGGTTTCAGAGAACTCCGCCTGCCACTTCTGGAAGGGCTTGGCGAGGTGGAAAAGCGAAGCAGCAACGCCCAGGGCTGCGGAGATGATCGCCACCAGCAGGAAGCCGGCGACCAAGGCGAGTTTGTTTTTCATGCGGTGAGACCATGGGAAGTGAACGGGGAAGGGGGGTGCACCAGGATGGGCGCCAAGGGGCCTTGGATGGTGAAGCGGATGCCGCCGCAGAGGCAGGACCCGTGGTGCTGGATGCTCATGGATGGTGCCTCGTCAGTGGTGAATCCAGCAGCGTGCCGATTTCGTCGGTGTTGGGGTCATCGGCTTTCCTGGCGGGCCGCTGGCGTGTGCTTCATTGCGAAGGAAGAGGCCGGCCAGAACTGCGCCCATCTGGGGTGCGAGCCACACCAAGATGACTTGCCTGACGACGTGGGGTGTAGCACAAGGTAAGCGTCGGCTTGACCGCCCCGTTGGGCGCCGCGGCGTTGAATGGCACTTGCAAAGGCAATGCTGAGACGCTAGCATGTGTACGTTTGTCATTTTCGGTACACATCATGCGCACGAACATTGAGATTGATGACAAGTTGATGAGCGACGCTCTTCGCTTGACTGGACTGAAGACCAAGAAGGAAGCTGTCGAGCTGGGACTGCGCACACTGCTGAGACTGCGGCAGCAGGAAGAACTGCGCCGCTTCCGCGGCAAGCTGCAGTGGGAGGGTGACCTGGACGCCATGAGGAGCGACGACAAGTGATTGTGGTGGACTCCAGTGTTTGGATCGACTTCTTCCGTGGCGTGGTGACGCCGCAGACCGAACGGTTGGATTCGTTGTTGAGCGCAGAACCGCTCGCGGTTGGAGATTTGATCCTGACCGAAGTGCTGCAAGGCTTCAGCCGTGAGAAAGACTTCAATCAGGCCAGAAGGCTGATGACTTCTCTGGATGTGATCACGCTGGGTGGGCAAGATATTGCCCTGCAGGCCGCGCGGAACTACCGGGACTTGAGAGCGCAAGGCGTGACGATGCGCAAAACCATTGACACGATCATCGCGACTCGGTGCATCGAGGACGATTTGCCTCTGCTTTACAGCGACCGGGATTTTGATCCGTTCGTCGAGCATTTGGGGTTGCGTTCTGCAATGGTGGAAAACTGAGCGCCTGACTGCAATCAGACCAACCCACCGCACCAGCGCAGTGGGCCCGAACACCCCAAGCCACCCCCAGTCGCCGCCCGCAAGACCTTTATTCCCATCGCATCCATCTCTCATTGGCGTTGTGGTGGTCGCGTCAGGCAACCTGATTTTCGCTGTCCCGCCGGCATACCCCGCCAGCCGCACCGCTCCCCC
The DNA here is from genome assembly GCA_903871865.1 of uncultured Burkholderiales bacterium. Lineage (GTDB taxonomy): Bacteria > Pseudomonadota > Gammaproteobacteria > Burkholderiales > Burkholderiaceae_C > Aquabacterium. The sequence continues at coordinate 5,857 of CAIQIL010000513.1, read as the reverse complement.
GTTTTGTAACATCTTGCCCTCTCCCGATCCATCCTCCATCCGTACCTCCGCGGGTTGACCCTCTGCCACACAAGCCACGCATGCACGCCGCGGCAGCGTTGCCGCTCAAACCGGCACCCGTGCCCCCAAAAGGGGCACCCATGTCGCAAAAAGCGGGTCCGTTGTCGTGAAAAGCGAGTCGTGTGTCGCGAAAAGCGAGTCCACTGCCGCTTTTTGCGGCAACGCTGTCGCAAAAAGCGCGTCGCTTGTCGTGGAAAGCGCGTGCTGTGTCGCAAAAAGCGAGTCCGTTGTCGCGAAAAGCGCGTCGCGTGCCCCGAAAAGGGGCATCGGTGCCGCTTCAAGTGGCAAGTGGCCCGGTGCGCAGGCTGACTAGAATCGCGCCCATGGCCACCCCCGCACCCACCGCTTCCTCTTCCGCACCTTCGGCCGCTTACGGCGAAGGTTCCATCCGCGTCCTCAAGGGCCTGGAGCCCGTCAAGCAGCGTCCGGGCATGTACACCCGCACGGACAACCCGCTGCACATCGTCCAGGAAGTCATCGACAACGCCGCCGACGAGGCCCTGGCAGGCTTCGGCAAGCGCATTGGCCTCACCTTGCACGCCGATGGCTCCATCAGCGTGGAGGACGACGGCCGCGGCATCCCCTTCGGCCTGCACCCGGAAGAAGGCGTCAGCGTGGTGGAGATCGTCTTCACCCGCCTGCACGCCGGTGGCAAGTTCGACAAGGGCTCGGGCGGGGCCTACAGCTTCTCGGGCGGCCTGCACGGCGTGGGCGTGAGTGTGACCAACGCGCTGTCCACCCGCCTGCAAGTCACGGTGTGCCGCGACAAGCAGGTGGCCACCCTGGCCTTCAGCGGTGGCGACGTCATCGAGCCGGTGGCTGTGCGGCCGGCCGCGTCTGGCGACCGCAAGCAGGGCACCACCGTGCGCGTGTGGCCCGACGCCAAGTACTTCGAGAGCGCCGATCTGCCCCGCGGTGAGCTGGTGCACATGCTGCGCAGCAAGGCCGTGCTGATGCCGGGCGTGACCATCACGCTCACCATCGAAAAAGCCGGCAAAGAGCCTGAGGTGCTGACCTGGCTCTACAAGGGCGGCCTGCGCGATTACCTCTCGCAGTCGCTCAACGCCGAGCCGGTGATCCCGCTGTTCGAAGGCGAGCAGTACGCCGGCAGCTCGGAGAGCGAGAACTTCGCCGAAGGCGAGGGCGCCGCCTGGTGCGTGGCCTTCACCGAAGACGGCGCGCCCATGCGCGAGAGCTACGTCAACCTCATCCCCACGGTGGCCGGCGGCACGCACGAGGCGGGCTTGAAAGACGGCCTGTTCCAGGCGATCAAGGGCTTCATCGAGATGCACGCGCTCACGCCCAAGGGCGTCAAGCTGATGCCGGACGACGTCTTCAGCCGCGCCAGCTTCGTGCTGAGCGCCAAGGTGCTGGACCCGCAGTTCCAGGGCCAGACGAAAGAGCGCCTGAACAGCCGCGACGCCGTGCGCCTGGTCGGCACCTTTGTGAAGCCCGCGCTGGAGCTGTGGCTCAACCAGCACGTGGACCACGGCAAGAAGCTGGCCGAGCTGGTCATCAAGCAGGCTCAGGCCCGCCAGCGCGCCGGCCAGAAGATCGAGAAGAAGAAGGGCTCCGGCGTGGCCGTACTGCCCGGCAAGCTGACCGATTGCGAAAGCCGCGACCTCAGCCTCAACGAAGTGTTCCTGGTCGAGGGCGATTCGGCCGGCGGCAGCGCCAAGATGGGCCGCAACAAGGAGACGCAGGCCATCCTGCCCCTGCGCGGCAAGGTGCTCAACGCCTGGGAGGTCGAGCGCGACCTGCTGTTCAAGAACAACGAGATCCACGACATCTCGGTGGCCATCGGCGTGGACCCGCACGGCCCGAACGACTCGCCCGAGTTGAGCGGCCTGCGCTACGGCAAGGTCTGCATCCTGTCGGACGCCGACGTGGACGGCTCGCACATCCAGGTGCTGCTGCTCACGCTGTTCTTCCGCCACTTCCCCAAGCTGATCGAGGCCGGGCACATCCACATCGCCCGCCCGCCGCTGTACCGGGTGGACGCGCCGGCCCGTGGCAAGAAGCCGGCGGCCAAGCTCTATGCGCTGGACGAGGGCGAGCTCACCGCCATCCTCGACAAGCTGCGCAAGGAAGGCTGCCGCGAAGGCGCCTGGAGCATCAGCCGCTTCAAGGGCCTGGGCGAGATGAACGCCGAGCAGCTGTGGGACACCACGCTGAACCCCGACACCCGCCGCCTGCTGCCCGTGGCCTACGGCGAGCCGGGTTTCGACCTGACCGAGACCTCCTTCAACAAGCTGATGGGCAAGGGCGAAGCCGCTTCGCGCCGCGAGCTGATGGAGTTGCACGGCGACGAGGTCGAGATCGACGTGTGACGACCGCCCCGACCCTGTGGCGCATGAGCCTGTCGGGCTCGGAGCTGGCCCGCATCACCCGGGAGGGCGATGCGCTGGTGCTGGCCTTCGCTGTGGCCCAGCTGCGGCCCGAGGCGGCGCCGCGCTTCGGGCAGGGCGATGACACGGTTTATCTGGCCGGTGTGGTGTGGCGCTTGCTGGGTGCCACGGCGGTGGGCGCCGAGCCCGCGCCCGAGGGCCTGTGGGGCCGCTTGGTCGACAGCGAACTTCGGGTGGCGGGCGAGGGGCGGGCCCGTGTGGCTTTCGCCTTGCCGGGCACGCTGGCCGGGCCGCTCACGCTGAGCTTGTGCACGGCCCTGGGCACGGTGTGGACGCTGCAGGCACAGGGCCTGGAGGTGGTGCTGCCCGATGCAGGCGTGCCCCGGCCGTCCCTGGCCTGCTGAACCGGGGCGTCCGGAGCGGGCCGCTGCGCACAGGTCGGGTTCAGGTCGGCTGCACCGCGTACCAGATCTCGAAGTGGTTGTGGCGCACCTTGGCGCACATGGCGGCCGGCAAGGTGAGGGCCACCGGCGCGGGCTGGATGACGCTGTCCACGGCGCTGCGCACGCGCGCCAGCACGGCCGCGTCCACGCGGTCGGCGCAGTAGCGCAGGTCGTTGCGCGCCGGTGCGCGCTGCTTGCCCACCAGCTCGATGCCCGGCACGATCAGGCCGGCATCGCGCAGGGCCTTCTGGGCCGCGGTGGCCACGGGGCGGTCGGTTTCCCGGCCGATTTGCAGGTACACGCGGGCGGGCAGGGCGGTCTTGTCCAGGGCCTGCATCAGTGGCGAGGGCGCAGCGGCCGCAGGGGCTGCGCTGGCGTCGGCCGTGTCGGGCTGTCGGATGGCGTCGATGCGGGTGCTGTCCACGAGGGATGCGATGGTGTTCGACGCGTAGCGCTCGGCCGGCGTGGCATCTGAGCTCTGGCCCTTTGCCAATGTGTCCTCGAACAATTTCGCTACAGGTTTGCCGATGCGGTCGTCCACCCCGCCGTTGTCCATCAGCGATTTGAGCAAGATGATGGCCATGCCGATCTGGGCGGTGTCTTTGGCTGTGAGCATGGGGCCGAGCTTGAGCACGGTCTCCATGTCGGTGCGCGAGCGCTCGGCCGCCTGCTGCTGGGCGATGTCTTTGCGGTTGAGGAAGTTGCGCAGTTCGGTGAAGCCCGTGGCCGTGACGCCCGCCAGCACGGTGGTGAGCAGCCAGAAACCCGTCTTCGACTCGAAAAAATTGGAGATGCGCGCCAGCAAGCCTGGCGGGGCTTTCTTGCCCCCCAGGGCCGTCAGCTCACGGCGCACTTCGTCGCGGAAGAGCTCTTCGTCTCGGATGGCCTGGCGCTGGGCGTCGGTCAAGGGCATGGTGGCTTCCTGTGCATGTGGGTGAGCCGGCCATGATGCCCAGGGGCGGGATGTTTGGGCATCCCTAGAGGCACAGCGGGGGGCGCAGCCTCAGCGCTTGACCAGCGGCACCACCAGCTCGTGCGAGAGGCTGGGGTGCTGCACCTGGGCATAGGGCGGCTTGGGCCAGTCCCACTGCGTGGCGGGGAAGAGGGCGCGCATGGCGTTGATGTCGCAGTGGTAGGGCGGGCCTTCGACCAGGCCTTCCTGCGTGGCACCGGGCCGCACCATCTGCATGAACAGCGCGAACAGCGTGCCGCCGGGCTTCAACCAGCGCTGCAGTTGCGCGGCGTAGGCCGTCCAGTGGTCGGGGTGGATGGCGCACAGGCAGGTTTGCTCGTAGATGGCGTCCAGCGGTGCGTCGGGCTGCCAGGCCAGCACGTCGGCGCGCTCGATGCGGGCCGTCAGGTGCTGCGAGGCCAGCAGCGCGCGCGAGCGCTCGACCGCCGCCTCGGTGTAGTCGATGCCGATGACCTCGAAGCCACGGCGGGCCAGTTCGGCCACCTCCCAGCCGCTGCCGCAGCCCGGCACGGCGATGCGGCAGGGCTGCAGCGCGCCGCTGTCCAGCCAGGCCAGCAGCTGCGGGCTGGGGGCGCCGCGGTCCCAGCGGGTTTCCTGCTTGTCGAAGCGTTCTTGCCAGAAGTCGGGCGTGGGTCCGGACATGGTGTGGGCGCCTTGGCGACAAGGCCGTGCATCGGGGCGCCCAGTCTAGCGCGCTGGTATGCTGGGTTTCCCGCCAGACTGGCGATCCCCGCTGCACCGGAGTCCATGCAGAACATCATCGCCATCGAAGGGCTGTCCAAGTCCTATGCCTCGGGTTTCCAGGCGCTCAAGGGCGTCAACCTCCACATCCGCCAGGGCGAAATCCTGGCCCTGCTGGGGCCCAACGGGGCGGGCAAGACCACGCTCATCAGCATCGTTTGCGGCATCGTCACGGCCAGCGCCGGGCGCGTGTCGGTGGGCGGCTTCGACACCGTGCAGGACTACCGCGCCAGCCGCGCGCTGATCGGCCTGGTGCCCCAGGAACTCACCACCGACGCCTTCGAGACCGTCTGGAACACCGTGAGCTTCAGCCGCGGCCTGTTCGGCAAGCCGAAGAACCCGGCGCTGATCGAGCAGGTGCTGCGCGACCTCTCGCTGTGGGACAAGAAGGACAACATGATCATGACGCTCTCGGGCGGCATGAAGCGGCGGGTGATGATCGCCAAGGCGCTGTCGCACGAGCCGCGCGTGCTCTTCCTGGACGAGCCGACCGCGGGCGTGGACGTGGCCCTGCGCCGCGACATGTGGGCCCTGGTGCGCCGCCTGCAGCAGTCGGGCGTGACCATCATCCTGACCACGCACTACATCGAAGAGGCTCAGGAGATGGCCGACCGCATCGGCGTCATCCGCCAGGGCGAGTTGCTGCTGGTCGAGGACAAGGACGAGCTGATGCGCAAGCTGGGCAAGAAGCAGCTGACCCTGAGCCTGCCCGAGCCCCTCGGCGCCTTGCCCTCGGGGCTGCTGTCGCTGGGCCTGAGCCTGGCCGAGGGCGGCGAGGCCCTGAGCTTCAGCTACGACGCTGCCGATGCCAGCGTCGATGTGCCCGGGCTGCTGCAGGCCGTGCCCCAGCTCCCCTGGGCGCTGGCGATGGCCAGCGGGTTCAGGGTGGCCTGGGCGGACCAGGAGTGGAAGACGTGGCCGCGGTCGTCAGCGAGGACGGCAGCCTTGGCGGTGGGATCGGTGATCGGCTCCATGGCACAAGAGTCTGCCACCGCTCGTGCCCGACCCCGGCGTGGCCCCCGGCGAGCGGCTCAGGTGCTTGCGAGGCGCTCGAGGCGGGCCAGGATGGCGGCGATCTTGTCGTCCTGGGCTTGCAGGTGGACCTGGATCTGCTTGGCCTCCTCGAGGACGGCGGCGGCGTCGTCGTAGGTGGCCTTCGCCCGGGCGTCGGAGCCGGTCGCCTGGATGTTCTGGCCCACGATGATGATGGAGAGCAGGACCAGCTGGAGGAAGGTCTGCGCCACCCAAGCGATGAGGCTCAGAGGGTGCACTGAGGGTCCGGAGAAGGTGTC
>CAIQIL010000512.1 GCA_903871865.1 uncultured Burkholderiales bacterium | reverse complement strand
AGATGCCGACGTCATCATGTTCATCTACCGCGACGAGTACTACAACAAGGAATCGAAGATCCCGGGCGTGGCCGAAATCATCATCGGCAAGCAGCGTAACGGCCCGGTGGGCAGCGTGCACCTGGGCTTCATCAAATCCAACACCCGCTTCGAGAACCTCGCACCGGGCAGTTACGGCGGCGACGAGTACTGACCCCATCAGCTCATCCTGAGCCCATCCTCAGCGCCCTGCAGGATGGGGTGCAACAAAAAGGGAGCCCGAGGGCTCCCTTTGTTTTAGCCGCGCTGCCGTGTGTGGCCAGCGGGATCGGCCTCTCAGTCGTCGCTGGCACCGCCCAGCGCCATCAGCAGCTGCAGCAGCGAGGTGAAGACGTTGTAGACGTCGAGGTACACCGCCAGCGTGGCCGAGACGTAGTTGGTCTCGCCACCGTCGATGATGCGCTTGAGGTCGTAGAGGATGAAGGCGGAGAAGATCAGCACGGACATCGTGGAGACCGCCAGCATCAGCGCGGGCATTTGCAGCCAGATGTTGGCCAGGCTGGCCACGATCATGACCATCACGCCCATGAACAGCCACTTGCCCATGCTGGAGACGTCGCGCTTGACGGTGCTGGCCAGGGTGGCCATGCCCACGAACACCGTTGCCGTGCCACCAAAGGCCAGCGAGATGAGCTGCACGCCATTGGACAGGCCCAGCGCAAAGCCCAGCAGGCGCGACAGCATCAGGCCCATGAAGAAGGTGAAGCCCAGCAGCAGGAGCACGCCCGTGCCGGTGTGCTTGGTTTTCTCGATGCCATAGAAGAAGGCAAAGGCGATGCCCAGGAAGAGCAAGGCGCTGATCAGCGGGCTGCCAGGCAGCAGGCTGAAGCCGAAGGCCACGCCCACCCAAGCGCCGAGCACGGTGGGGACCATGGACAGCGCCAGCAGCGCGTAGGTGTTGCGCAGCACGCGCGAGCGGTCCACGCCCAGCGAGTCGCCGTAAACCACGTCCAGGGGTTTGAGGGAACGGTCCATGCATCCTCCAAGGGAAAAATGTCGGGGGAGAACCCGCAGCACAACAGCCCGTATATTAGGACAAAACCACCGGCAGGTGTGGCTTGCCCCTGCGTGGCGTCTCAGCCGCGCTGCCGCAGCGATTCGTAGAGGCAGATGGCGGTGGCCGCCGCGACATTCAAGGACTCTTCGCCCCCCGGCTGGGGAATCGTCACGGTGAGGGCGCAGCGGGCCTGCAGGGCTGCGCTGACGCCCTGCCCTTCGTGCCCCATCACCCAGGCGCAGGGGTCGGGCAGCTGTACCTTGGACACCACGTGCTCGGTGTGCGAGCTGGTGGCCACCAAGGGCACATGCAGCGCGGCCAGGTCGTCGGCGTCCAACTGCTCGACCAGGTTCAGCGCGAAATGCGCGCCCATGCCGGCGCGCAGCACCTTGGGGCTCCACAGGCCGGCCGTGCCCTTGAGCGCCAGCACCTGCTGCACGCCCAGGGCCGCTGCGCTGCGCAGGATGCTGCCGACGTTGCCAGCGTCCTGCAGGCGGTCCAGCACGACCGTGCGTGCCGTCGCCTGGATGCCTTGTGCACTGCATTCAGCGCTGCCGGCATGGGCCACCAGCGGCAGCAGGTAGCCAAGACGCGCAGGCGACTCCAGGCCGGTGAAGGCCTTCCACAGCGCCTCGGGCACCACGACGACCTTGTCGGCGGCACGCGCCAGGCGGCTGGCCAGGGCGGCGCGCTCGTCATCGCCCGTGGCCGTGCCGTGCTCGCCGATCCAGGCGGTGTCGGCCACGATGGCCACCGGCACCGGCACACCGCGCGCCAGACAGGCTGAACAGAGGTGGTCGCCCTCCAGCCAGACCTCGCCCTGCTTGCGGTAGGCCAGGGGCTCCTGGGCCAGGCGGCGCAGGCGCTGGATCAGCGCGTTCTCGCGGGAGGTGATCGACTGGATGAAGGACATGGCGCAGGGGTCGGCAAGGCGTTCAGCGGCGCACGGCGGGCACCGGCAGGCTCGGGTCGGGCACCAGGCCCAGCACCACCTTCACCGGGCCGAAACTGCGCCGATGGTGGGGCGTGGCGCCATGCTGGCGCAGCGCGGCGATGTGGTCGGCCGTGGGATAGCCCTTGTGGCCATCGAAGCCGTACTGTGGGAAGGCCTGGTGCAGCTCGTCGCAGAGGCGGTCACGGTGCACCTTGGCCAGGATGGACGCCGCCGAGATGGCCTGCACCTTGGCATCGCCTTTGACGATGGCCTGGGCAGGCACCGCCAGCGGCGGCACGCGGTTGCCATCGACCTGGACCAGGGAGGGCTTCAGGCGGAGGCCTTCCACGGCCCGGCGCATGGCCAGCATGGTGGCGTGCAGGATGTTGAGCTGGTCGATTTCCTCGACCGAGGCCAGCGCGATGCTGCAGCACAGGGCCTTGGCACGGATCTCGTCGAAGAGGAATTCACGCTGGCGGGCGCTGAGTTTCTTCGAGTCGGCCAGGCCGGCGATGGGGTTGAGCTCATCGAGGATGACCGCCGCAGCCACCACGGGGCCGGCCAGCGGGCCGCGACCGGCCTCGTCCACCCCGGCCAGCAAGCCCATGGGCGAGACGGGGCAGAGCAGGTCCAGCTGTTGCTCGGCGGCCAAGGGCGGCACCACGGCCACTTGGACGCGTTCAGCGCGCTTCGAGGACTTGGGCGATGGCATCGGAGGCCGCGCGGGCGGTGTCACGCCGCAGCAGGTGGTGCATGTCGAGGAAGCGCTGCTGCACCGAGGCGCAGCGCGCAGGGTCGTCCAGCCAGGCCAGCACATCCGATTTGCGGTACCGAACGCTGCGCCCGATCTTGGTGAGGACGGGCCCGCCGCCGTTTGTGGCTGCCCACTCCAGCCAGCCCACCGTTGAGCCCATGCCCACGGCCGCCGTTCTACGGTCGAGCAAGGACTCGTCAGGGGCACGCCAGAACTCT
>CAIQIL010000511.1 GCA_903871865.1 uncultured Burkholderiales bacterium | reverse complement strand
GGGTTCACATCATCGGCGGGGGACTTGGGCATGGCTCAGCAGGTGGACAAACAGACAGCAAAAACGGACAACAAACGTCGCATCGACGCACGCCGACGCACCCGGCTCAAGGCCCGGCATCGCCCAACGGGCGCTTGGGCGCTTTGCGCACCACCACAGGGGGCGCCGCAGCACCAGCCTTGGCAACTTTCAAATCAGCAGGCTGCAGCGCCATCACGCGCTCCAGGGCCACCTGGGCCGCGGCCTGCTCGGCGGCGCGACGCGACAGGCCTTCGCCGCTGGCAGACAGCTGGAGCTCGGGCATTTCGCACACCACCACGAACACCTGTTCATGGGCTTTGCCACGGGTGGCCTCGATGCGGTAGCTGGGAACCGGCATCTTGCGCGCCTGCAACCATTCCTGCAAGGCCGTCTTGGCGTCCTTGCTCCAGCGCTCTTCCTGCGTTTCGGTCAGCACCGGCTCGAACAAACGCACGACCAGCGCCCGGGCGGCATCGAAGCCGGCATCGAGGTACACCGCGCCGATGATGGCCTCCAGCGCGTCGGCCAGGATGGACGGCCGCTGTGCGCCACCGCCCTTGGCTTCGCCCTCGCTCAGGCGCAGCACGCTGGGCAAACCCAACTGCACCGCCAGGTGGTGCAGCATGTCCTGGCGCACGAGGTGGGCCCGCACGCGCGTCAGGTCGCCCTCGGCACTGCGCTCGAACCGCGTGTAGAGCAGGTCAGAGATGCCCAGGTCCAGCACCGCGTCGCCCAGGAACTCCAGGCGCTCGTAGTGGTCCTGCCCGAAACTCTTGTGGGTCACGGCGCGCCGCAACAGCTCCGGCTGGGCAAAGGTGTGACCCAGGCGCTGCTGCAGCGTTTTCAAATCCATGGTCGGCGTGCTGCCCAGCGCCGAAGCCACCGCCTCGGCGGGGGGCTGCTTCACTTCGACTGACCCTTGAACTTGATGACCAGGTACACCGGCTCCACCAGCGCGATTTCCTTGTCGTACGCGAAGCGGATGACGATCTTGTCGTCCTCCTTGGCAACGTCCAGGTCACGGCCGGACTTGATCGCCTCGACGCCGTACTCGATCTGGGTGTAGCGGTCATAGGCCGCACGGATCTCGGGCACGGTGCTGCCGCCCTCGCGGGCCGCCTTGTTGACCATGCTCTGGATGGTGCGGAACTCCGACAGCGCCGGCGCCACCTTCATCACCAGCAGGGCAAGCATGGAGATGACGACCGCCCAGAAAATCAGGCCAATGAGGGTGAAGCCCTGCTGAGCGCGTGCGGGCCCAGTGGCATGGCGTGGCATCAGGTTCATCGTGTCGGTCCTTGCTCAGTGGAAGGTGCCAAAGCGCTTGATGTCGCTGAAATTCATCCAGATGACGAAAGCTTTGCCGACCAGGTTGCGGTCAGGCACGAAGCCCCAGAAGCGCGAATCCTGTGAATTGTCGCGGTTGTCGCCCATCACGAAGTAATGACCAGACGGCACCTTGCAGACCACGCCTTCGCCACTGTAGCGGCAGTTTTCCTTGAAAGGATAGTCTTCCACGGCCTGCGGCGGCACGAAAGGCGGGCGGTCCTTGTCCACCAGGATGCGGTGCTCGCGGCCCATCAGCTGCTCGCTGAACTGGAAGGAGTAGCGCAGGCTGTCGGCGTCGTAGTACTCGGCCAACGGCGTCTGCTCGATCGGCGTGCCGTTGATGGTCAGGCGCTTGTTGAG
>CAIQIL010000510.1 GCA_903871865.1 uncultured Burkholderiales bacterium | reverse complement strand
GTTGGCCACGTATTCCAGAGCGGTGGTCCAGTCGACTTCACGCCACTGGCCGCCCTGCGTGATCATGGGCTGGGTCAGGCGCTGTTCGCTGTGCAGGGCTTCGTAGCTGAAGCGGTCGCGGTCGGCGATCAAGCATTCGTTGACGTCTTCGTTTTCCAGCGGCACGACGCGCAGCACCTTGCCATTCTTGACCTGAACGATCAGGTTGGCACCGGTCGAGTCATGCGGCGAAACGCTCTTGCGGCGCGACAGCTCCCAGGTGCGGGCGCTGTAACGGAAGGGCTTGCTGGTCAGGGCACCGACGGGGCAGATGTCGATCATGTTGCCCGACAGCTCGGAGTCCACCGAACGGCCCACGAAGGTGGCGATCTCGGAGTGCTCACCGCGGTGCTGCATGCCCAGCTCCATCACACCGGCCACTTCCTGGCCAAAGCGCACGCAGCGGGTGCACTGGATGCAACGGCTCATCTCTTCCATCGAGATCAGCGGGCCGATGTCCTTCGGGAAGACCACGCGCTTTTCTTCCTGGTAGCGGGAAGAAGAACCACCGTAGCCCACGGCCAGATCCTGCAGCTGGCACTCACCGCCCTGGTCGCAGATCGGGCAATCCAGCGGGTGGTTGATGAGCAGGAACTCCATCACGCTCGTCTGCGCCTTGATGGCCTTGTCGCTCTTGGTGCGGATGATCATGCCCTGCGTCACCGGGGTGGCGCAGGCCGGCATGGGCTTGGGCGCCTTCTCGATGTCCACCAGGCACATGCGGCAGTTCGCTGCGATCGACAGTTTCCTGTGGTAGCAGAAGTGCGGGATGTAGGTGCCGTTTTCTTCGGCCGCACGGATGACCATGCTGCCTTCTTGGGCCTGGACCTTTCGGCCGTCGATTTCGATTTCAACCATGTCTTTGCCCAGTTCAGATGTAGGCCGGGACCACGCAGGTCTTGTGTTCGATGTGGTGCACGAACTCGTCGCGGTAGTGCTTGATGAAAGCACGCACCGGCATGGCCGCCGCATCACCCAGCGCACAGATCGTGCGACCCTGGATGTTCTCGGCGACGTTGTCCAGCATCTCGATGTCTTCAGGACGACCGTGACCGTTCTCGATGCGGTCCACCATGCGCCACAGCCAGCCCGTGCCTTCGCGGCAAGGCGTGCACTGGCCACAGGATTCGTGCATGTAGAAATAGCTCAGGCGCTGTAGGCTCTTGACCATGCAGCGGGTCTCGTCCATCACGATGACGGCGCCCGAACCCAGCATCGAGCCGGCCTTGGCGATCGAGTCGTAGTCCATCGTGCACTCCATCATGGTGTGCGCGGGGATCACGGGCGACGACGAACCACCAGGGATCACGGCCTTGAGCTTCTTGCCACCGCGCACGCCACCGGCGAGCTCCAGCAGCGTGGCGAATGGCGTGCCCATCGGGATCTCGTAATTGCCCGGGCGCTCAACGTCACCGCTGATGGTGAACAGCTTGGTGCCGCCGTTGTTGGGCTTGCCAGCGGCCAGGAAGGCTTCGCCACCATTGCGGATGATCCAGGGAACGGCCGCGAAGGTTTCGGTGTTGTTGATCGTGGTCGGCGTGCCATACAGGCCGAAGCTGGCCGGGAAAGGCGGCTTGAAGCGGGGCTGGCCCTTCTTGCCTTCCAGGGACTCCAGCAGCGCGGTTTCCTCGCCGCAGATGTAGGCACCGAAACCATGGAACGCATGCAGCTGGAAGCTGAAATTGCTGCCCATGATGTTGTCGCCGAGGTAGCCGGCGGCGCGGGCCTCGTCCAGGGCCTCCTCGAAGCGCTCGTAGGCTTCGAAGATTTCACCGTGGATGTAGTTGTAGCCCACGGTGATGCCCATGGCGTAGGCAGCAATCGCCATGCCTTCGATCACGGTGTGCGGGTTGAAGCGCAGGATCTCGCGGTCCTTCGCCGTGCCCGGCTCGCCTTCGTCGGAGTTGCACACCAGGTACTTCTGGCCTGGGAAAGCGCGGGGCATGAAGCTCCACTTCAGGCCGGTGGGGAAGCCGGCGCCGCCACGGCCACGCAGCGACGAGGCCTTGACCTCGGCGATGACCTGGTCCTGGGTCATGCCTTCGCCACCATCCTTGCCCAGGATCTTGCGCAAGGCAGCGTAACCGCCGCGGGCTTCGTAGTCTTTCAGGCCCCAGTTGTTGCCGTCGATGTCGGCATAGATCTGCGGGTTGATGTGGCGGCCGTGGAAAACGGTTTCCTTGCCGGTCGCCTGGAATTGGGAGAGGTCGAGCATCTGTTTCACCTCACTTGGCCTGGGCCTTGAGGACATCGACCAGCTTGTCCAGCTTGTCGTTGCCCATGAAGCTGACCATCTGGCGGTCGTTGACCAGCATCACGGGTGCGTCGGCACAGGCGCCCAGGCACTCGCACTGCTGCACCGTGAACAGGCCGTCGGCGGTGGTGCCACCGGCTTCCACGCCCAGCTTGTCGCACAGGTATTGCAGGGCCTTCTGACCATCGCGCAACTGGCAAGGCAGGTTGGTGCACACGTTCAGCTTGAACTGGCCCACCGGCTGCTGGTTGTACATGTTGTAGAAGGTGGTGACCTCGTGCACGGCCATCGGGGCCACGCCGATGTGGTCGGCCACTTCCTGCTCGCTCTCGGGCGAGACCCAGCCACGCTCTTGCTGGATGATGGACAGGCAGGCCATCACGGCCGAAATGCGCTGGTCGGCCGGGTACTTGGCGAGTTCGCGGTCGAAGCGGGCTTTGGTTTGTTCGCTCAACATGGTGTGTGCTGCTCGTTCGGTGTTCGATCTGCGGTCGGTCAGCGGTCGATCTCACCGAACACGATGTCCATCGTGCCGATGATGGCCACGGCGTCGGCGATCATGTGGCCCTTGGACATCTCGTCCAGAGCGGCCAGGTGCGGGAAACCGGGGGCGCGGATCTTCAGGCGGTAAGGCTTGTTGGCGCCGTCAGACACGATGTAGGTGCCGAACTCGCCCTTCGGGTGCTCGACGGCTGCATAGGCCTCGCCTTCGGGCACGTGGAAGCCTTCGGTGAAGAGCTTGAAGTGGTGGATCAACTCTTCCATCGAAGTCTTCATCTCGACGCGCGACGGCGGCGCCACCTTGTGGTTGTCGGTGATGACCGGACCCGGGTGGGCGCGCAGCCAGTCCACGCACTGTTTGATGATGCGGTTGGATTGGCGAAGTTCTTCGACGCGGACCACATAGCGGTCGTAGCAATCGCCGTTGGTGCCCACGGGGATGTCGAAGTCCAGCTGGTCGTAGACGTCGTAGGGCTGGTGCTTGCGCAGATCCCACACGATGCCAGAGCCACGCAGCATGGCGCCGGTCAGGCCCATCTGCAAGGCGCGCTCAGGGCTCACAACGCCGATGCCCACCGTGCGCTGCTTCCAGATGCGGTTGTCGGTCAGCAGGGTTTCGTACTCGTCCACCAGCTTGGGGAAGCGTTGGGTGAAGTCGTCGATGAAGTCCAGCATCGAGCCTTGACGGTTCTCGTTCATGCGAGCGATCGTCTTGGCGTTCTTGATCTTGCTGGCCTTGTACTGCGGCATGGTGTCCGGCAGGTCACGGTAGACGCCGCCCGGACGGAAGTAGGCGGCGTGCATGCGGGCACCCGACACGGCTTCGTAAAGGTCGAAGAGGTCTTCGCGCTCGCGGAAGCAGTAGATCAGGATGTTCATGGCGCCGCAGTCGAAACCGTGGCAGCCCAGCCAGAGCAGGTGGTTCAGCACGCGCGTGATTTCCGCGAACATGACGCGGATGTACTGCGCGCGCACCGGCACGTCGATGCCGAGCATCTTCTCGATGGTCAGGCAGTAGGCGTGCTCGTTGCACATCATCGAGACGTAGTCCAGGCGGTCCATGTAGGGCAGCGACTGGATGTAGGTCTTGGACTCGGCCAGCTTTTCGGTGGCACGGTGCAGCAGGCCGATGTGGGGGTCGGCGCGCTGGATGACTTCGCCGTCCAGCTCCAGCACCAGGCGCAGCACGCCGTGGGCAGCCGGGTGCTGCGGACCGAAGTTCAGGGTGTAGTTCTTGATGTCAGCCATGGTTCATCCTTCCCGCGTCGCTCAGTGGAGACCGCCGTAGTTGTCTTCGCGGATGATGCGCGGCGTGATCTCGCGCGGCTCGATGGAGACCGGTTGGTAGATGACGCGCTTTTGCTCAGCGTCGTAGCGCATCTCGACGTGGCCGGAGACCGGGAAATCCTTGCGGAAGGGGTGGCCGATGAAGCCGTAGTCGGTCAGGATGCGGCGCAGGTCTTCGTGGCCATCGAACACGATACCGTACAGGTCGAAAGCCTCGCGCTCGAACCAGTTGGCGCTGTTCCAGATCGGGTTGACCGAGGCCACCACGGGGAAGTCGTCGTCGGTGGCGAACACCTTCAGGCGCACGCGCCAGTTCAGGCTGACCGACAGCAAGTGACTGACCACGCAAAAGCGCGGGCCTTCCGAGTAGATGCTCGTGGCGCCGTCTTTGTACGTGGAGTAGTCCATGCCGCACAGGTCGATCAGTTGCTCGAACTTCAACGAGGCATCGTCGCGCAGGGTGCGCGCAACGCCTTCGTAGTCGGCAGCCGACACGGTGATGGTGAGTTCACCGCGGTCAACGACCCGGCGCTTGATCTTGTCGCCCAGGACGGTTTCCAGGGCGGCTTGCAGGGTGGCGAGTTTTTGGCTCATGCGCGTGCTTCCCGTTCAGCGGGCGATGGTGTTTTCGCGGCGGATCTTGGCCTGCAGCTGCAGGATGCCGTAGAGCAGCGCCTCGGCCGTCGGCGGACAGCCGGGCACATAGACGTCCACCGGCACGATGCGGTCGCAACCACGCACCACCGAATAACTGTAGTGGTAGTAGCCACCACCGTTGGCGCACGAGCCCATGGACAGCACCCAGCGGGGCTCGGCCATCTGGTCATAGACCTTGCGCAGGGCCGGTGCCATCTTGTTGCACAGCGTGCCGGCCACGATCATCAGGTCGGACTGGCGCGGGCTTGGACGGAACAACATGCCGAAACGGTCGATGTCGTATCGCGCGGCACCCGCGTGCATCATTTCC
>CAIQIL010000509.1 GCA_903871865.1 uncultured Burkholderiales bacterium | reverse complement strand
TGCACTGCCGCCTTGACGAAGAAGCTCATGAAGCCCAGCTTGACGCCGTGTTCCTTCTCGAACTTTTCCTGGAACTTCTTGCGCATCTCCATCACCGGAGCCATGTTCACTTCGTTGAACGTGGTCAGGATGGCGTTGGTGGCTTGCGACTGCAGCAAGCGCTCGGCCACACGGGCACGCAGGCGGCTCATCGGCACGCGCTGCTCAGGACGTTCGCCCAGGGTGTTCGGGCCAGTGGGGATGCTCACGGCCGGCAGGGCCTTGGTGGGCACACCGGTCGGGATCGCGGCAGCTGCAGGCGCTGCGGCAGGCTTGGCGCCACCGGCCACGGCGGCCAGCACGTCGCCCTTGGTCACGCGGCCGTCCTTGCCGGAACCCGCGACTTGCGCCGTGCTCAGGCCGTTGTCGGCCAGCAGCTTGGCGGCGGCGGGCATGGCCACATCGCCCTTGTTGCCACCGGTGGCGGCAGGCGCGGCAGCCGCAGGGGCCGAAGCAACGGCGGCCACTGGCTTGATTTCCAGCGGGCTGACCGCGGCAGAGCCTTCGGTGTCGATGCGGGCGATGACCTCGTCGCTGGCGACGGTGTCGCCGTCGTTGCGGACGAGTTGGGCGATCACGCCAGCGGCGGGCGCGGGCACTTCGAGCACGACCTTGTCGGTCTCGATTTCAATGATGATTTCGTCCGCAGCGACAGCTTCGCCGGGGCGCTTCTTCCATTGCAGCAGCGTGGCTTCGGCCACGGATTCAGAAAGTTGGGGAACCTTGACGTCAACGATTGCCATGATGTGTATCTCCTGCGGCAGTCGCCTTGCTCGCCACCGTCCGGACCGTCAGGCTGAGCCTGTCCGGGCCGGACCGGTCTGGGCGACGCAAAGCGCCTGCCATGACCTTACTTGGTGAGAACGAAGCCCTTGAGCTTGGCGAAAGCCTGGTCCAGCAAAGCCTTTTGCTGTTCCTGGTGCAGGTGGGCGTAACCCACTGCCGGCGAAGCCGAGGCGGGACGGCCCGCATAACCCAGCTTCTGACCGTCGGCCATGTTCTCGTGGATGTAGTGCTGCACGAAGAACCAGGAGCCCTGGTTCTGAGGCTCGTCCTGACACCAGACCATTTCGGTCAGGTTCGGGTACTTCTTGGCCTCGGCCGCGAAAGCCTTGTGCGGGAAGGGATAGAGCTGCTCGACGCGGATGATGGCCACGTCGGTCGCCTTCTTCTCGGCACGCTTCTTGACCAGGTCGTAATAGACCTTGCCCGAGCAGGCGATCAGGCGCTTGACCTTGCTGTTGTCGATGGTCTCGTCCACCTCGCCGATCACGGTGCGGAACTCGCCGCGGGTGAACTCGGTCAGCGGCGAGGTCGCGTCCTTGTTACGCAGCAGCGACTTCGGCGTCATGATGACCAGCGGCTTGCGGAACATGCGCACCATCTGGCGACGCAACACGTGGAAGATCTGCGAAGCCGAGGTCGGCTGCACGATCTGCATGTTGTTGTCGGCAGCCAGCTGCATGAAAC
>CAIQIL010000508.1 GCA_903871865.1 uncultured Burkholderiales bacterium | reverse complement strand
CGTGTGCTCTTCCGATCTCAGCGTCAAGGGCAATTTGCTGTGGCGTGCGGTTGCGTTGAACCAGACCGAGGGGGTGGCGGAGGTGGATGCGGCGTTGAAATTTGCGTACGGAGCTCAGGTCGGACTGACCGCCCAAGCCTGGGACAAGGTCGCTAACGAAATCAAATGGAACAAGGTCCTGGATCTGACTAAAAAATCACTGACGGCGTTCAACACGCAGATGAAGGCCGTCAACGATGCCGCATCAGGCATCAAGCCAGTGGAGTCCTTGCGCGGACTGGAAAAGATCTTTGCGACCGTGGGGGGGCAATGGGTTCAGCCCTTCAAATGGACAGTGGACACGGTCAACGAAGTGGCGCTGCGCACCTTGCTGATGGTGCGCAGTGGCGTGGACCCGGTGGCGGCCAAAGCGCTGGGCGCCTGGGATGCACTGCACAACGCAGCCGACCGCGACATGCTTCTGCGCCGCCTGAAGAACCAGGACGTTTACCTCAGTGCTGCAGCCAAAGCGCAATACGAAGAACACGCAAAAAAATGGGCCGCACTGCGATCAAACATCGAGGTGCCCGATGCCAAACGGCAGAACTTCAACGCGGCACGCGATGCGCGACTGGCCCTGATCGTGGCGGTGTTCGAGGCTTTCAACCTGTACAAAGCCAGTGCCAAAGCAGCGAAGGAGCCAGGCAGTGAGAAGGCGCAAGCTCAACTCACGGCAGCCAAGCTGGCCACGGCGGCGGCAGCCATCGACGTGCTCAGCAACATGGTCAAAGGCTTGGCGGCGGCTGGGGACAAGGCGATAAGCTATCAAGCACTCAAGTTTGGTGGCGGAGGATTGGCTGTGGTGGCTTCGGGGTATGGGGCGCATTTGGATTTCGGGGACTTTCTAAAAAATAAAGCCGACGCCGACTATCGGATGGCTACTTTGTTCATCATTCGCTCGGTTTTTCAAGGCACAAGCGCTGTGTTGACTGCGCTCACAGCCCTCTCCTACTGCTCTCCCCTCATCGAAACCTTCGGCAAGCGCTTCGGCGAGCGACTCGCAGGCCAAGCCCTGAAATCGGTTGCGGCCAGGTTGCTCCTGGCACGTGCCGCCTTGGTGTTTGCTTCGCTGGAGGTCTCGATCTTCCTGTTGTTCGTCTCGGGCTTGATTTGGTCTTTCACCGACGACGTCTTGGAAAAATGGTGCGACCGCTGCGCCTTTGGTGCCAAACGCAAGGTCATGACGGACGCCTACACCAACGCCAACACGCAGAAGAAGCAGTTTGATGAAGCACTCGTGGAGGTGTTATGAGCAAGCCCCTCCAACTGATTGATGGTGTGGTGAGTGGCCTCACCGTCCATGCTGGCGAAGAGGAATTTGTACGCAGCGCCGGGCAACAAACGACTGGCATAGGCGCTGCGGCGGGGCTCGCGTTGGAGGGCATGGCTGGTGCGGCAGCGGGTGCGGGGCTGGCAGCCAGCTCAGCAGGTGATTCGGTGGAGTTCTTCACATGCAAGATCGGCGAACAACCGGTTCAAGGGCGCTTCTCCAAAGTCACGTTCAAAGACGGCGACGCATTGGAGATGGTGGTCGCAGCCCAGCTTAGCGGCCGGCCACTGGTGTTGGCCGCTCGACGCAGCAGTGATCGGGTGCTTTGGATGACACCGCATTGTTCGAGAGGGGAGAGCGGGCACAGACACTTTTCCATGGGTATGGCGGGAAAGCTTCTCGTTGCGTTTTTGTGTGGTGGGATGGCATTCATCGTCCTGATGCAGTACTTGCACGATCAGACAGAGCTGATTGACTGGTTCGCAATGACGATAGTCGCGGGAATGGCTGCCATCGCCGCCCCCTACTACGCCATTCGCTTCTACCGGCAATGGCTCCCCATCGCCCGACAAGCTGAGCAAATATTTGCTGCGCTGGGCTACCCCGATCCGTCCCGCGTGGACCTGCCACGCGACCACAAGCGCTACTGCAAGTCCAAAGGCATCGGCTGGCCGTACACCGTGAACAACGGTGTTGATGCAGGGCCTTGGACATACCACTACCTTGAATCCCAAGGCAGCCGGGCGACGCAGTGAGTTTTGCGATGGCTTGGGCCGACAGAGGAAAGGCCATCGACGAGGGCGACTATCGAATGGCCGTTCTATTTGGCATTCGCTCGGTGTTTCAGGGCACAAGCGCTGTGTTGACTGCGCTCACAGCCCTTTCCTACTGCTCACCGCTAATCGAAACCTTCGGCAAGCGCTTCGGCGAGCGTCTGATCGGCAAGGCGATCACTGCTGCAGCCACTCGCCTTCTCATAGCGCGCGCCGCTTTGGTGTTTGCTTCGCTGGAGGTCTCGATCTTCCTATTGTTCGTTTCGAGCGTAATTTGGTCTTTCACCGACGACGCGATGGAAAAATGGTGTGACCGCTGCGCCTTTGGTATCGGGCGCAAGGTCCTTACGGACGCTTACCTCAACGCCATCACGCAGAAGAAGCAGTTTGATGAAGCACTCGTGGAGGTGTTATGAGCGAGTCACTCAAACTGATCAGCGGTATGGTGAATGGGCTCACGGTCCATGCTGGTGAAGAAGAGTTTGTGCGCAGCGCAAGGCAGCAAGCAGCCAGCGTAGGCACTGCCGCGGCGCTGGCGCTGGCGCTGGAAGGTATGTCTGGCGCGGCAGCAGGCGCGGGAATGGCAGCCAGCTCAGCAGGTAATTCGGTGGAGTTCTTCACATGCAAGATCGGCGAACAACCGGTTCAAGGCCGCTTCTCCAAAGTCACGTTCAAAGACGGCGAAGCATTGGAGATGGTGATTGCGTCACAGCAAAACGGCATGCCGTTAGTGCTGGCAGCCCGACGCGCGAGTAGCAAGGTGCTGTGGATGGCGCCGCATTCTTCAAGAGGGAGGAAACGGCACAGAAGCTTTGCTTTTTTACTGGCCTGGATGCTGTTTGCACTTTTCCTTGCGCTCGGGCTGATCTTCATTTTGGTGATGGAGTATTTTTCAGCGGCTGAGCATTTTAAATACTTTGAATTTGACTTGGCACTGATCACGGCGCTGTCGGCAATTGCTGCCCCCTACTACGCCATCCGCTTCTACCGCCAATGGCTCCCCATCGCCCGGCAAGCTGAGCAAATATTTGCTGCGTTGAGCTACCCCGATCCGTCCCGCGTGGACCTACCACGCGACCACAAGCGCTACTGCAAGTCCAAAGGCATTGGCTGGCCGTACACGGTGAACAACGGCGCTGATGCGGGGCCTTGGACCTACCACTACCTTGAACCCCAAGGCAGCCGGGCGACGCAGTGAGTTTTGCGATGGCTTCCGCACGCACCCCGTGGCACCTGCGCAAGGGGCCTGCGCGAGGCCGATGCGCAACTGCCCCGCGAAGCCACACTGGCACAACTGCCGGCCCAGCGAGCCTTGCAAGCCACCCTGGCCAGCCTGAGCATCACCGCCAACTCGGCCACCGCGGCATCCACACACCGGGCGCCCTGACATCGTGCTGAGAGCCGCCGCCGAAAACCTGCTCACAGCCCAGTGGCGCAACGATGGCTCGATGTGGGCTCTGGTCAATGTGCTTCAGGATGACACCATCACACCCACGCTGTTCCGCTCGAACGACCATGGGCGACAGTGGCAACGCATGGGCACCACCGTGGATCAAGTTCCCGAGAATTGGTTTGAGGCCACACGCGAGCTGAGCAAGACAAGGGATTGAGCATGCTCACCTCGATGCGAGATGCCATGAAGAAAGCACAACAATGAGATGGCTTCTCCCCCCTGCGCGCTTTGTGCGCAGCGATTTGGCTGCTCGCAGCCCAACCATCCACAGCCACTGAATGGACTTTGGGGGACAGCTCGGTCCACACGACAAATGGTGCAGCGGACGCGCCGGACATGCTGGCAATTGCAGGACCGTGGGGCACAGTGACCTTCCCCTTCAATCGCAGCAGAACACCTGTGGACGTGCTTGATGGCAATCAGGATGGCAGCATCCGTTTGCCTGGACTGGTGCTCAGTGCAGATGCCCACCGTGTGCTGCGCAGGCCCACGAGATCCCGCCTGCCTCTGGATGCGCTGACGGACATCACCACATCCGGCCGCCGGATCACGATCCACCGAGGAACGCGTCACTGCGTCATCCATCTGCCCGCAGGATGGAAAACTGAAGACATGAGCGCTGAACGCCTGCCGCGTGACGTGGCAGCCTCCGCTCGCGCGGCCTTGCTGTTGGCCAGAGGGTCCACATCAGACTCTCTGCTGCCCACGAGGGTGGATCTGGGCAGCTGCAAGGTGAAAACGGGCCAGCGCATCAGGCAGATCGGTTTTGATGCGTTGCTGCAGGGACACGTCGGGGGCTGGTGGCTGACGTCGACCGCCGAGAACATGCTGCTCATCAGCAAAGATGGCATGCACTGGACAGACCTGACATTGCCGCAAGCCACACATGCACTGCTCGGCGCGCACGTGACGCCCGACGGCCAGACGTGGATCGCGGTCAGCCACGCTGACATCGGCTTCAGGTTGCAAGCCTACAGGTGGGAAGGACTGGCACATGGTTGGGCACAGGCCGCCATGAGCGAAGTACCGCACACCTGGGTGGACTTTGCGCGACTGGCGGCAGAGGACCGACTCAGCCCGCAAAGCCACGAGGCCCATCAGCGGTAAAACGCCTCGACCTTGCCCTTGAGCTTGATGGTCAAGCTGCGGCCTTTGCGGTCCACGGTCTTGCCCACGGGCACGCGGACCCAGCCTTCGCTGACGCAGTATTCCTCGACATCGAAGCGTTCCTTGTCGTTGAAGCGGATGCCGATGTCGTGCTGGAACACGGCCGCGTTGTGGTGCGGGCTGCGCGGGTCGATGGAGAGGTGGTCGGGCAGAGGGGGGCGCTCGTCGGTCTGGCTCATGGTGTGGCTCGCGGTCGGTGCTGCGGGGGTGGGCAAAGGGGGTGCCGTTGCCGGCAAGGGCGCCAGTGTAGGGGACGCCAGCGGACGCAGCCAGGCGCCTCGCCCTGTGGCGCTCAGGCCAAGGTTTTGGGCGGGTTGCCCGACTCCGGCGGGCCGCCGCGGTGGGATTTGGTCCAGTGGTAGTCGGGCGGGGCGTCGCTCACGCCGGCTTGGCCCACGCTGTCGCCCAACTCGGTGTTGATGACGACGTGGCGGTTGCAGGGCTGGCCCTGCGGGTCACGCTCCTTGCGGCGCGCTTCGGCGAAGGCCAGGGCGGCCATCAGTTGGGCGTCGGCGAAAGCCTCGACCTGGGGACCTTCGGCGGTCAGCCAGTAAACAACGATGCTCATGGTGATGCAGGGCGTGAGCCGGTGATGCGTGGGCGCAGGGGGTGCGATGGGCCCGCAGGGTTTGGTTGCGCAGATCGTGCCGCATGAAACGGCATGCACAATCGGCCCTTTTTCACGCAAAGCCCTCCGCAGGTGGGGGATTAACATCGCTGCGGCTTGCAAAGTGTGCGCTCGAGCAGCCTGCAGCCAACCCACCGCCAGCCAGCCCATCACGCCGTCCCATGCGCCCTCGATTCTGCCCCGTCCATGCCCCCTCCGTCGGAGAGACGCGCACATGACCGACTGGCAGGCCCATGGCGAGCCCGACCCGGGCGTCCACCCCGACATCCGCCTGCAGCAGATCCGCGAAGCCTTCGTCGATGACGTGCTGCGCGGTCTCGTCTGGCTGACGCTGTGCATCCTGGCGCTGTCGTTCTGGCGCAATTTCCTGGGCCCGCCCAGCCTGCGCTGGCCCGCCGCCTTCGCCATGGTGGCCGTGAGCACCACCTCGCTGTGCACCCTCTTCTGGCGGCGCCGGCACCTGTCGTACCGCTTCAAGGCCACGGCGCTGCTGGGCGTGCTGTTCCTGACGGCCACGGGGGGCCTCGTGTCTTTCGGGCAGGCCGCGCCCACGGGCAACTTCTTCGCGATGGGCTTTTTCGTCTCGGCCGTTCTGTTTTCGCGCAACACCGTGTTCGTGTTGATCGGTGGCACGGCGCTGGTGATCGCCTGTGTGGCTTTTGCCGCGCTCTCGGGCCTGCACACCGTGCCGATGAACCTCAACGCGGTGGTGATGCAACCGGTGGTCTGGGTCAACCTGATGCTGACGCTGGCGCTGTCGGCCGGCGCCATCGCCACGGCCATGGGCTCGTTCATGCGCGCCATGCAGAGCCTGCTGGGCGATGTGCACCGCCAGCAAACCGAGATCAAGGCGCAGCGCGACCAGATCCGCCACCTGGCCACCCACGACAACCTGACGGGACTGCCCATCATGCGGCTGGCGGTGGACCGCAGCCACCAGGCCATGGCCCATGCGCGTCACAACGGCCAGAAGATCGCGTTCATGTTCCTCGACCTCGATGGCTTCAAGGAGGTCAACGACCGCCATGGCCATGAGGCCGGGGACCGCGTGCTGCAGACCGTGGCCGAGCGCCTGACATCGGCCGTGCGTTCGGCCGACACCGCTGCGCGCATTGGCGGCGACGAGTTCGTGGTCATCCTCAGCGACCTGAGCCACGCGCACTTCGCGGGCGATGTGGCCGAGAAAATCCTGCGCGCCATCGGTGCGCCCATCGCCTACGACGGACAGGCGCTCAGCGTGGGCGCGAGCATCGGCATCGCGATCTTCCCGGACCATGCCGAGGACCTGGATGCGCTCAAGCGGGTCGCGGACCGGGCGATGTACGCGGTCAAGGCCTCCGGCAAGAACCGCTACCAGTTCGCCCAACCCGCCTGAAAACCGGCGAAGGGCTCAGGCCAGCGCTCAGGCCAGCGCATCGCCCATGGGCTGCGTGGCCTTCCAGACGCCCGAAGCAAAAGAGGTCTCGTTGGACTGCATGAGCAGCCAGTTGAGCAGCTGCCCGTGCGTCATCGGCTTGGCGAAGAAATCGCCTTGCAGCATCTGGCAACCGGCTTTGCGCAGCCAGGCGACCTGCTCCAGCGTGTCCACGCCTTCGGCCACGCTCTTGACGCCCAGGCGGTTGGCCAGGTCGATCATCAGCTCCAGCAGGGCCGGGTTGAAGTGGGGCTGGCCGATGGCCTGCACGAACATGCCGTCGATCTTGAGCTTGTCCACCTTGAGGTCGAGCAGGCGGCCCATGGACGAGGTGCCCGAGCCGAAGTCGTCGATGGCGATGCGGAAGGCCAGCGCCGACAGCTTCTTGAGCGTGGCGGTCTCCTTGCCGGCCTGACCGACCATGGCGGTGCTTTCGCTGACCTCGAATTCGATGTCGGAGGTGTTCAGGCCGTGGCGTTGCAGCGCTTCCTGCACGTCATCGACCATGGCCGCATCGGTCAGCTGGCGCAGCGAGACGTCCATGCTCACGTAGGGCAGGGCCAGGCGCTGCTCGCGCAGGGCCACCAAGTCGGCGCAGACCATGTCGATGACGATCTTGCCCAGCGGCACGATCAGACCGCTTTGCTCGGCGACCGGGATGAACTCTTCGGGCGGCACCATGCCCCGCGTGGGGTGGCGCCAGCGCACCATGGCCTCCACGCCGCGCACGCGGTCGAAGGCGTCGAACTGGGGCTGGTAGACCATGAAGAACTGGCGCTCGTCGATGGCATTGCGCAGGTCGGCCTGGACCTGGGCACGGCCACGCGCGGCGGCGTCCATCGAGGCGTCGTAGAACACCAGCCGACCCCGACCCGTGCGCTTGGCTTCGTACATGGCCAGGTCGGCGCGGTGCAGCATTTCGCCGAGGTTGAGCTCGCCACGCTTGAGCATGTAGGCGCCGATGCTCAGGCCCACCCACTCCTTGACATCGCCAATCATGATGGGCTTGGAGACCTGCTCGATGAGCACGCGGCAGATGGTTTCGACGGTGGCGCGCGAGGACACGTCGGTCATCAGCGCAGCGAACTCGTCGCCGCCCAGTCGGCCGATCATGACGCCGCCGCCCAGGGTGTAGCGCAGGCGCTGGGCCACGGTCTTGAGGACCAGGTCACCGGCGATGTGGCCGTGGGTGTCGTTGATGAACTTGAAGCGGTCGAGGTCGAAGTACATCAGGCAGCCATCGGTCTCCATGCGGCCGATGGACTCCGCCTCGTTGTGGCGCTTGAGCGCGGACTCGAAGGCCACGCGGTTGAGCAGGCCGGTGAGCGCGTCGTTCTGGGCGACCTGGCGCAATTGGGGCTCGGGCACCATGTTCAGCGCCGCCTGGGCGCTGCGCGCACGGCGCCAGACCCAGGCCACGCCGCCCAGCAGCAGCAGGCCGACACCCAGGTCGCGCGCGGCCGACACCAGCACCGGGCGCAGGTCGAAGCGCACGCTGACGACGTCATCGGGCACACGCTGCGAGGACACGGTCACGCAGCCGGCAGGCCAGCCCAGGGTCGCCGTGCAGCGGCCCGCGGTGAGGGTCGCTGAGGCATCGGCGGGCTGGACCGCACGGGCATAGACCGCGCGGCAACGCTGCCCGCGGCAATGCGCCACGGCCAGCACATCGGCCTGGGGGTCCAGGGCCTGCGCCATGGCCCGCACGAGGGGCGAGGTGGCGGGGTAAGACGGGTCGGCAGTCTGTGCCTGCACTTCAGCGGTTGGCTGGGCGGCCGGGACCTGGGCAACGGCGGTGTCGGCGTCTGGGCCGGCGGGCGGCTTGCCCTGGGCGGCCTGCCCGACCTTGCGGCGGCCCGACTTCTTGCCCGTCGGGGCGGGGGACGGTTCGTTGGCCTCAGCGGCGGCAGGCGAGACCGTGCGCGACGCAGGGCTCGGTGCCTGCACCCCAGTCTCGGCTGGCGCCTTGAAGGCTTCGACGGGGCCCTGCTCGATGAGCGCCATGGCCATGGCACCGTGGGCCTCAGCCTGGCTTTTCGCTTCATTCAAACGCGAAGTGAGCACCAACCCACACAGCATCAGCATGGCCACCAGGGTGACGCGCCCGGGCGTGAACCAGGCCGCTTTCGTGGCGACAGCGGCATCCTCCGAGGTGCTGGAGACGGGGGGCGTAGGGGGTTGGAGACCAGTGGCCATGCGCGGATCCTGTGCGTCCCTGCGTGTGGGGACCATGGGGAGGATTTCGGCCGTGCCGGCCTGAAATTGAGGCCAAACCGGCCCATGCCTTGCGGCACACTCGCGGCATGCCCACCCTGCACTGCTTGAGCTTCGACCTCAGCCTGGACACCGACGGCGTCCACACCTTCGACGCCCAAGCCGCTGCCGCGGTCGGCGCAGATGCCGTGCTGGCCCAGATTCGGGCCGAAGTCCAGCAGGTGCTGGCCTGGGCCGCGGCGCATTTCCCCGACGGCCCCGGCCCGCTGGACGAGGGTTGCAGCTGGTGCCACGACGTGCAGGACCAGCGCGACGGCCCTGACGGGGCTTGGCACACCGTGAGCCTGTCGCTCAGCGGCACACCGGCCTTCGGCGAAGCCTTCGCGCAGGCCTTTGCCGGGGCCCTGGCCTCATCAACCGACTGAGCCGACGGATCCGACTGAGCGCCCCGGCAGGTCCAGGCGCACCGGCACGGCCACGGGTTGGCGGTGCGCGGGCAGCACGCTGTCGCGGGCGCGCAGCTGGCCACAGCCCCCATCGACGTCCTGCCCAGCGGAGTGGCGCAGCTTGGTCAGCACGCCGCGGCGGTGCAGCCAGCGGGCCATCTCGGCGGCACGCTCCCAGCTGGGCCGCTGGAAGTCGAGCGCCTCGACCTCGTTGTACGGGATCAGGTTCATCAGCGCGTACTTGCCGTGCAACAGGCGCACGATGCCTTCGAGCTCCTCCTCGCCGTCGTTGATGCCGGCCAGCAGCGTCCACTGGTACTG
>CAIQIL010000507.1 GCA_903871865.1 uncultured Burkholderiales bacterium | reverse complement strand
GTGCCTTCGTAGATCTGGGTGATGCGGGCGTCGCGGTAGTGGCGCTCCACGGCGTAGTCTTGCAGATAACCATTGCCGCCATGCACCTGGATGGCCTTGGAGCACACCCACTCGGCGGCCTCGGAAGCCATCAGCTTGGCCTGCGAAGCCTCGGAGATGCAGGGCACGCCGGCCATGCGCAGGCGGGCGGCGTGGTGCACCATCAGGCGCGCGGCGTTCAGGCGGGTGTGCATGTCGGCGAGCATCTGCCCGATGGCCTGGTGCTCGGCGATCGGCTTGCCGAACTGCACCCGCTCGCGTGCATAGGCCCGTGCCGCGTCGAGCGCCGCCCGCGCGATGCCCACGGCCTGCGCGCCGATGCCGATGCGTCCGCCTTCGAGGTTGGACAGCGCGATCTTCAAACCTTCGCCGCGCTGACCCAGCAGGTGGTCCGCCGGGATGCGCACGCCTTGCAGCGAGATGGCGCAGGTGTCCGACGCTCGGATGCCCATCTTGTGCTCTTCGCGCTCGACCACGAAGCCCGGCGTGTCGGTGGGCACGACGAAGGCCGACAGGCCCTTCTTGCCCAGGGCCGGGTCGGTCACGGCGAAGACGATGGCCATGCCCGCGCGCCGCCCGTTGGTGATGAACTGCTTGGCGCCGTCGAGCACCCAGTGGGCGTCCTCACCTTCGCCATCCAGCACCGCGCGCGTGCGCAGCGCATCGGCCTCGGAGCCGGCTTGCGGCTCGGTCAGGCAGAAGGCGCCGATGACCTCGCCCGAGGCCAGCCGCGGCAGCCACTGCGCCTTCTGCGCCTCGCTGCCAAAGCGCAGGATGGGCACGCAGCCCACCGAGTTGTGCACGCTCATCAGCGTGGCGCACGAGGCGCAGCCCGCGGCGATTTCCTCGATGGCCAGGGCGTAGGCCAGGTCGTCGGTCTTGCTGCCGCCCCAGTCTTCCGGCACCAGCATGCCCAGCAGGCCGAGCTCGCCCATCTGGCGGACCACGGCGGGCGGCAGGGCGCCCTCGCGGTCCCATTGCGCGGCGTTCGGGGCCAGCACGGACTGGGCGAAATCGCGGGCGGCATCGCGCACCAGGCGCTGGTCTTCGGTCAGCAAAACATCGTGGCTCATGCGGTCCTCACAACAACTCGATGGCCATGGCCGTGGCCTCGCCACCACCGATGCACAAGGCTGCCACACCGCGCTTGAGACCGCGTTGCTGCAGCGCATGCACCAGCGTGACGAGGATGCGCGCGCCCGTGGCACCGATGGGGTGGCCCAGGGCGCAGGCGCCGCCGTGCACATTGACCTTGTCGTGGCTCAGGCCCAGCTCGCGCAGGGCGATGAGCGTGACCACGGCGAAGGCCTCGTTGATTTCGCACAGGTCCACGTCGGCGTCCGACCAACCGGTCAGCGCGAACAGCTTCTCGATGGCGCCCACCGGGGCGGTGGTGAAGCGCGCCGGCGGCCCCGCGTGTGTGCTGTGGCCGACGATGCGCGCGATCGGTTGCCAGTCGCGCGAGCGGGCCGTGCTGTCGCGCGTCAGCACCAGGGCCGCGGCGCCATCGGAGATCGACGCCGAGCTGGCCGCGGTCACGGTGCCGCCCTGGCCGTCTTTGGCGAATGCAGGCTTGAGCGTGGTGATCTTGTCGGGGCGGCACTGGCCGGGCGTCTCGTCGGTCAGCAGCTCGCGCACATCTCCCTTGACGTGCACCGTCACCGGCACGATCTCGCTGGCGAACAGGCCTTGCGCGACCGCCGCCTGCGCGCGTTGCACCGAGGCCAGGGCGTAGGCGTCCTGCTCGGCGCGGGTGAAACCCATCTCTTGCGCGGTGGCTTGGGCGTGCACGCCCATCAACTGGCCGTCGTAGGCGTCCTGCAGGCCGTCGAGGAACATGTGGTCGAGCATCTGCCCGTGGCCCAGGCGCTGGCCGCCGCGCGCCGAGGGCAGCAGGTAGGGCGCGCGGCTCATGGACTCCATGCCGCCGGCCACCAGCAGGCTGGCGCTGCCGGCCAGCAGCTGGTCGTGGGCCAGCATCACCGTCTTCATGCCGGAGCCGCACATCTTGGTCAGGGTGGTGGCGGGCACGTGGTCGGGCAGGCCCGCGGCCAACAGGGCCTGGCGCGCCGGTGCTTGGCCCAGGCCGGCCATCAGGCAGCAGCCCATCAGCACCTCGTCGACCTCGCTGGCATGCACGCCCGCCTTCAGGATGGCGCCGCGGATGGCGGCCCCGCCCAGCTGCGGCGCGCTCACGCCCTGGAACTGCCCTTGGAAACTGCCGATGGCCGTGCGCTGTGCGGCCAGGATGACGACGGGATCGTTCATGCGTGCCTCCTCATTTGGCGGCCATGCGGATGCCACCGTCGATGCGGATCACCTCGCCATTGAGGTAGTCGTTGTCCACGATGCTGCGCACCAGCGCGGCGTATTCGGCGGGGCGGCCCAGGCGCGCCGGGTGGGGCACGCTGCGGCCCAGGCTGTCCTGCACCTCTTGCGGCAGGCCCAGCAGCATGGGCGTCTCGAAGATGCCCGGGGCGATGGTCATGACGCGGATGCGGTCGCGCGCCAGCTCGCGCGCGGCGGGCAAGGTCATGGCCACCACGCCGCCCTTGGACGCGGCATAGGCGGCCTGGCCGATCTGGCCGTCGAAGGCCGCCACCGAGGCGGTGTTGACGATCACGCCCTGCGAGTCTTCGGTGTGGGCCTGTGCCTCGCCCGGTGCACCGGAACCTGGCACGCCCGACGCCACCATCGCCGCCACCGCCAGCCGCATCATGTTGAAGGTGCCGATCAGGTTGACCTGGACGGTGCGGGCGAAGCTGTCCAGCCGGTGCGGGCCGTTCTTGCCGTGGATTTTTTCGGCCGGGCCGATGCCCGCGGCGTTGACCAGCACGTCCAGGCGGCCGAAGCGCTGCACGGCGGTGTCCACCGCGGCCTGGGCGCTGGCCTCGTCCGCCACATTGGTGGGCAGGTAGGCCACGCGATCGCTGTTCTGCGGGGTAACGAAGCCTTCGCGCGGCGGCGCCAGGTCGGCGATGAGGACGCGGGCACCGGCGTCCAGGGCCATGCGGGCGGTGGCCGCGCCCAGGCCGGAGCTGCCGCCGGTGATCAGGAAGACGCTGTCTGCGAGTTTCATGGGGGCGGGGCGCGCAGGCCCGGGTCAGGATGGGATGAAACCATCTTGCCCCAAGGCCCACGGCTTGCCCAGCGGGTCACCCAGTGGCTGCGTGAACTGTGTCTGCAGCCCCACGCGTCAGTTGCATGACGCGGACCGGCAGTCGGTCAGCCCAGGGCGTGCCAGCCCTGCCAGCCCACGTACAGCCCCACCAGCGTGATCAGGGCGCTGGAGATGTAGGGCGCGTTCTCGGTCAGGTGGCGCAGGCCCTGCCAGCGGGCGGACGCGTGCCGGCTCAGGTGGCGCACGCCCAGCGCCGCCACCACGCCCGAGGCCACCAGCGTCAGCGCCAGGCCGACGCTGAAACCCAGCACCAGGGTGGCGCCGAGTGCGACCTGCTTGAGCTGCAGGCACAGCAGCAGCACGGTGATGGACGCCGGGCAGGGGATGAGCCCGCCGGTCAGGCCGAACACCACGATCTGGCCGGTCGTCACCTCGCGGCCGGCGAAGCGGCGCTGGATGTCCTCGGCGTGGGCGCGGGCGTGGGCATCGCTGGCGTCGTGGTCCAGGTGCAGGGGGGCGTGGTTGTGGTTGTGGTTGTGGTCGTGCGGATGCGGGTGTGCATGCGGATGCACGTGGGCGTGCCCGTGTCCGTGTCCGTGTGGATGCGCGTGGCCGCCCGCCGCATGGCTGTGGCCGTTGCCGTTGCCGTGGGCATGGTCGTGAGGGTGGTGGTGATCGCCGTGATCGTCGTCATGGCCATGGTGGTGCCCATGCTGCCCGCGCCACGTCCGCCAGGCCATCCACAGCGCCACGCCGATGATGATGGCGGCCGAGGCCAGCTGGAAATAGGGCTCCGAGGCCTCGGCGTCCCAGTGCTGGCCGAAGTACAGGCCGGCCAGCGCCACGGCCCAGACCACCGCGGTGTGCGACAGCGTGGCCGACAGGCCCAGCAACACGGCCTGCGTCAGCGTGCCGCGGATGGCCACGATGAAGGCCGCCATCATCGTCTTGGAATGCCCGGGCTCCAGGCCGTGCAGGGCGCCCAGCGCGATGGCGCTCGGCACGAACAGCCAGCCATGGCCTTGTTGCAAGAGTGCGCTCAGTGAAGTCACAGCCCGAATCCTTTCCCGGCGCCCATCAGCGTGGCGGCGCCCAGCAAACCGAAGATGCCCGCGGCGATGCCGTGCACCAGACGCATCGGGATTTTCGCCGCCAGCTTGTCGCCCACGAACACGGCGGGCACATCAGCGATCATCATGCCCAGCGTGGTTCCCACGATCACCCACAGCGGGCTGGCCAGTTGCTGCGTGTAGTGCGCGGCCATGGCCACCGTGGCGATCTGCGTCTTGTCGCCCATCTCGGCCAGGAAGAAGGTCACCACCGTGGCGCCAAACACGCCGAAGCGCTGCGCCACCTGGGCCTCGTCGTCCTCGATCTCGTCGGGAATCAGCGTCCACACCGCCATGCCGATGAAGGAGGCGCCCAGCACCCAGCGCAGCACCTCGGGGCTGATGTGGGCCGTGATCCAGGAGCCCAAAGCGCCAGCCAGGCCGTGGTTGAGCACCGTGGCCACGAAGATGCCCGCGATGATGGGCAAGGGCTTCTTGAAGCGCGCGGCCAGCAGGAAGGCCAGCAGTTGCGTCTTGTCCCCGATTTCGGCGAGCGCGACGACGCCGGTGGAGACGGTGAGGGGTTCGAGGAAGGCTTGCATGGCAACTCACAGGCCGGAAAAAGACGGATGACCACGACGCTGCTCCGGCCCGGACGACAGCGTGGTGGTCAAAGGTCTTGCCAGGCTTCACGCACGCGGTGCGGTGAGGCTGCTGACGCCATGGCCTGCGGGCCAAGTGTGTTGACGTCAGCCATGTGCCGCGGCGCTTGGGCGCACGCGGCGGGCAGCGGCTACTCCCCAGTGACGGGCGCGAGTGTACCGCGCCTGTCGCCGGTTTGTGTGACAGCTCAGGCGGCCTTGCGCTGGGTCACGGCCGCAGCAGACGCCTTGCGGAAGGTCATCACGCCATCTTCCAGCTTGCCGTTGTGCAGCTGGTCCATGTCCAAGGCGTAGTTCTGGTACAGCTTCCACGGTGCGCGGTCGGCGCCCTTGGGCAGGGTGTCGGCGGCGCGGGCCACGTAGCCCGAGGTCATGTCCAGCAGCGGCGCTTCCTTGACGTTGGGGTCCTTGCGCTCGGCCACGGCGATGCGCGTGCCCGTCTTGTCCATGTGCTTGAGCAGGCGGCAGACGTACTCGGCGATCAGGTCGGCCTTCAGCGTCCACGAGGCGTTGGTGTAGCCCAGCGTGTTCGAGAAATTGGGGATGTCGTTGAACATCAGGCCCTTGTACGAGATGTGCTTGTTCATCTCGACGGCCTTGCCATCCACCGACATGGTCATGCCGCCGAACAGGCGCAGGTTCAGGCCGGTGGCCGTCACGATGATGTCGGCTTCCAGCGTCTGGCCCGACTTCAGCAGGATGCCCTTGTCGGTGAAACGGTCGATGTGGTCGGTCACCACCGAGGCCTTGCCCTTTTTCAGCACCTTGAACATGTCGCCATTGGGCACGGCGCACAGGCGCTGGTCCCAGGGGTTGTAGGGCGGCGTGAAGTGCTTCATGTCGAAGTTCGGGCCGACCTGCATGCGCACCTGCTTGAGCAGGAACTTGCGCACCGCGTTGGGGTACTTGCGCGAGAGCTTGAAGATCAGCTGCGTGATGAAGTTGTTGCGCGCCCGGCTCATCTTGTAGACGGTCATCTCGGGCAGGAACTTCAGCAGCACGCGCACCATCGGGTCGAACTGCGGCACCGAGATCACGTAGCTGGGCGTGCGCTGCAGCATGGTCACGTGCTGGGCCTTGTCGGTCATCGACGGGATCAGGGTGATGGCGGTGGCGCCGGAGCCGATCACGACCACGCGCTTGCCGCTGTAGTCGAGCTTCTCGGGCCAGAACTGCGGGTGGATGACCTGGCCCTTGAAGTCGTTGCGGCCGGGGAAGTCGGGCGTGAAGCCCTCTTCGTAGTTGTAATAGCCGGAGCACATCATCAGCCAGTTGCAGCTGACCTGCTGCGTCTCGCCCGACTTCTTCTGCACGGTCAGCGTCCAGGCGGCGGTCTCGCTGTTCCAGTCGGCCGACACGACCTTGCTGTCGTAGCGGATGTGGCTGTCGATGCCGTTCTCGCGCGAAGTTTCCTGGATGTAGTTGCGGATGCGGGAACCGTCGGCGATGACCTGGGGTTCGGTCCAGGGCTTGAAGTTGTAGCCCAGGGTGTACATGTCCGAGTCGGAGCGGATGCCAGGGTAGCGGAACAGGTCCCAGGTGCCGCCGAGCGTGTCGCGGCCTTCCAGGATGGCAAAGGTCTTGCCGGGGCACTGGCTCTTGAGGTGGCGGGCGGCGCCAATGCCGGACAGGCCGGCGCCCACGATCACGACGTCAAAGTGTTCAGACATGCGGCAACTCCAGTGTGCTGGCCCGGGTGGGCCGGGCAGGCGTGTCTCCGTGTGGCGCCTGCGGTTTGATGAGGGTCAATGGCTGCCGACTTTATATGTGAAAAGATGCGTTGTCAAATGAAGAAATACCCCATCTGGGTCATGGGCGCGTCAAGGTTTGGGGCGTTCTGTCATCGGCGCATCCCGACGGCACCCCGCGCTCGCGGGGGGTGTGGGCGCTTGGGCGAAAATCGGCGTCTTCGCACCCTGCCGGACACCCGCCAAGCCCCATGAACGCCGACCGCCCTGCCCTGTCGCCCGCCCACCCGCTGCGCGCGTCCATCATCGACCTCGACGGCACCATGGTGGACACCCTCGGCGACTTCGTCGTTGTGCTGCAGCACACCCTGGCCGACATGGGTTGCAACCCCATCGAGATCGCGCGGGTGGCGCGCGGCTTCGTGTCGATGACGGTGGGCAAAGGCACCGAGGACCTGCTGCGCCGCAGCCTGGCCCACGCCTGGGGCCTGCCCGATGACGCGGCCGAGGCCGTCGAGGCCGTGCCCGAGGCCTGGCGCCACTACGAGCAGCACTACCTGCGCCTCAATGGCCAGCACTCGGACGTGTTCCCCGGCGTGGCCGAGGGCCTGGCGCAGCTGACGGCGCTGGGCGTGCCGCTGGCCTGCCTGACGAACAAACCCACGGCCTTCGCCGAGCAATTGCTGGTGCGCAAGGGTTTGCGCAGCCACTTCGCCCATGTGCTCGGTGGGGATGCCTTCGCGCGCAAAAAACCCGACCCGCTGCCGTTGATCAAGACCTGCGAGGCCCTGGGCGTGTCACCCCAGCACACGCTGATGGTGGGCGATTCGAGCAACGACGCCCAGGCCGCGCGTGCCGCTGGTTGCGAGGTGCTGCTGGTGCGCTATGGCTACAACCATGGCCACCCCATCGAGGCGGTGCCGGCGCTGGCCCATGTGGACCGCCTGGACCAGGTGGGCTGGGCCGGTTTGTTCAGGCCTTGAACTCAAGTGCTGATCACAGCAGGGCGTCCAGCACGGGCGGTGCGCGGAAGTCCAGCAGGGCGTCTTTCAGGTCTTGCGTGGTCGGGTGGTTGCCCAGCCACACGCGCAGCACAGCGGGGAAGAAGGTGGCGTCTTCGATGGGCAGGCCCACCGGCGCGCCGTTGACGTAGAACATGGTGCCGCGCTTGGGCACGTACTCCACCGACAGCACGTCGTTGGCGTTCATGCGGCGGATGCGCGAGAACTGCTCGCCCATGGTCCGGATCGCCGGGATCAGGCGGAAAAACTCTTCGCGTGAACTGTTGGCCTCGATGCCCTTGGTGATGACCTTGCCGATTTCATCGACGCGCATGCCCTGCAGCATCACGAAGCGCAACTCCTTGGGGCCGTTCGCCGAGAAGATGACATCGGCCTTGGACGACTTCTGCGGCACGTACAGGCCCACGGTGTAGAGCTTGGCCACGGCGCGGTAAGACACGCCTGTGCCGTTGAGCGTCAGCGGGGTGCCTTCGACCTTGATGGCCTGGGTGTAGTGCACGCCCACCGTGTCGGCGGACTGTGCGTGTGCGCCGGTGCCCAACACCAAGCTGAGGCCCAGGCTCATGCACAGGGTGGCCAGGCCGGGGGCGACACACCCGCCTGCGGCACGGACGCGCAGATTCGATTGGTGCAGCATGTTTGTCTCTTGTGGAAAGTGACCGGTAATTGATTGTTGCCCGTGCAGCGTTGCACGCCATCTGCGTTTTCCCGATGCCGGAGGGGAAGCCCAGGAACATCCCGACGCCCATTCCAGGGGGATGCTTGCGCACGATGGGGGCGAATTTCCGCCTGGCTGGGTGACTTGGCCGGGTCACATGTGCCAGCCCTCGCCCTGCTACACTGATTTCATGTTCGTCCCACGCAAACAGACCCGAGGTGCGCACGACCGGGGAGCCTGGCCCTGGCGTCGCTGATGCCTGCCTGATGCCTCCCTGAGGCCCGCTTGAACGCGCCGCACACGCCGTGTCCCTGCACATGCCGTCGGCGACCTTGTCTGTTTCCATGCCAGTGCCGCGCACCCTGCCGCGCCTTGGCTGACGCACCTGGGGCACGGAGGCCCCGCGAACCATGATCACCCACACCGAATTCCAGGCCCTGGCCGCGCAAGGGCACAACCGCATCCCCCTGGTCGCCCAGGCCCTGGCCGACCTCGACACCCCGCTGTCGCTCTACCTCAAGCTCACGCAAGGACGCCCGCAAAGCTTCCTGCTGGAGTCGGTGGTGGGTGGTGAGCGCTTCGGTCGCTACTCCTTCGTCGGCCTGCCGGCGCGCACCCTGTTGCGGGCCACCGGTCGCCACGTCGAGGTGGTCACCGATGGCGTGGTGGTCGAATCGCACGAGACCAACCCGCTCGACTTCATCGCCACTTACCAGCAGCGCTTCCGGGCTGCTGTGCCGCAAGGCCTGCCGCGCTTTTGCGGTGGCCTGGCCGGCTACTTCGGCTACGACACGGTGCGTCACATCGAGCCGCGCCTGGCGCGCCGCCCCGACACGCCCAGCATCGGCACGCCCGACATCCTGCTGCTGCAGTGCGAGGAGCTGGCCGTCATCGACAACCTGGCCGACCGCCTCTACCTGATCGTCTATGCCGATCCGGCCCAGGCGGGCGCCTACGACCGCGCGGTGGCGCGCATCGCCGAGCTGCAGGCGCAGCTCAACGCCGTGGTGCCGGTGCCGCCGATCGCCGCCCTGCCCGAGGCCGAGCGCCACCCCGTCGAGCGCCATTTCGCCAAGGCCGATTTCGAAGCCGCCGTGCTGAAGTGCAAGGACTACATCGCCGCGGGCGACTGCATGCAGGTGGTGATCGGGCAGCGACTGGAAAAGCGCTTCACGGCCTCGCCGCTGAGCCTGTACCGGGCGCTGCGTTCGCTCAACCCCAGCCCCTACATGTACTACTACGACCTGGGCGACCACCACGTCGTGGGCTCCAGCCCGGAGATCCTGGTGCGCCAGGAGAAGAACGCCGAGGGCGGCGAAACCGTCACCATCCGGCCCATCGCTGGCACGCGTCCGCGTGGCGCCACGCCCGAGGCCGACGTGGCCAACGAGCGCGAACTGCTGGCCGACCCGAAGGAACGCGCCGAGCACGTCATGCTGATCGACTTGGCGCGCAACGACATCGGCCGCATCGCCAAGACGGGCACGGTCAAGGTCACCGAGGCCTTCGGCATCGAGCGCTACTCGCATGTCATGCACATCGTC
>CAIQIL010000506.1 GCA_903871865.1 uncultured Burkholderiales bacterium | reverse complement strand
TGTCGATGACCCAGGTCGGGATGGCTTGCAAGTAGGCTTTGAACCGGCCTTTGTCTTCGAAACGGTTTCGGAACGGGGACGCGGCAAAACGCTCGCCCAGGCGAGGCACGATGCCGCCGCCAATATAAACGCCCCCGCGGGCGCCCAGCGTCAGGGCCAGGTCACCGGCCACGCTGCCGAGGAAGGCGCAGAACAGGTCGAGCGCCTCGTTGGCGGTGGAGGCGGGGTGCTCTCTGGCGCGCTCCAGCACCTGCGCGGGCGAGACGATCTCGATGCCCGCCTTGCCCTCGATGCCCAGCAGCGCGTGGTACAGATCGACCAGGCCAGCCCCCGACAGCACGCGCTCGGCCGAGACATGGCCATAGCGCGCCTGCAGCGCCTGGACGACGCGGAACTCGCGCTCGGTGCGCGCGCTCAGGGTGACGTGGCCGCCCTCCCCGGCGATGGGCCACCAGGTGCGGCCACCATCGACCGGCAAGAGGCCCGACACACCCAGGCCCGTGCCTGGCCCCAGCAGCGCGATGGCCGCATCGGGCACCGCCTGGCCGCCACCCACCAGCCGGAGCGCGTCGGGCGACAGGGTGCGCAAGGACAAGGCCAGCGCGGTGAAGTCGTTGACGAAGAGCAGGCGCTGCAGGCCCAAAGCTTCGCGCAGGCCGGAGATGGTGAAAGCCCAGGCGTGGTTGGTCATGCGCACGGCATCGCCCGTCACCGGGTTGGCGATGCCCAGGGCCGCACACGGCGGCACCGGCAAGCCCTGCTGGCGCAGGTAGGCACGGATGGCGTCGAGCAGGGTGGCGTGCTCCAGGCAGGGCAGCACCTGCACTTGCGCGATGGGCGCTTCGGCCGAGGCCTGCCAGCCGAAGCGGGCGTTGGTGCCGCCGATGTCGCCCAGCAGGCGCGGGAAGGCTGCGGGCGCCGAAAGGCCGGCTTGCACCGACTCAAACATGCTGGCGCTCCATCGCCTGGGCCATGGACTTGCCCAGCTCCACACCCCACTGGTCGAAGGCGTGGATGCCCCACAGGGCGGCCTGGCAGAACACCTTGTGCTCGTACAGGGCAATGAGCGCGCCCAGGGCCTGGGGCGTGAGCGTGTCCACCCAGACGGTGCTGCTGGGCACGTCGCCGCGGAAGGTGCGGTGGGGCAGCAATCGCTGCACCTCGTCCTCGGGCAGGCCCGCGGCGCGCAGTTCGACCGCGGTGGCCTTGGCGTCGCGGCCCAGCGCCAGCGCCTGGGCTTGCGCGTTCAGGTTGAGCAGCACGACGCGGTGGTGCTCGGCGGCCCCGGGCAAAGGCGCGGTGCTGCGGCGCTCGCCGATGAAGTCCACCGGGATGCGGTGGCTGCCCTGGTGCACGAGCTGGAAGTAAGCGTGCTGGCCGTCGATGCCCAGGCCACCCCAGACGATGGGGCCGGTGCCCACGGTCACGGGCTGGCCATCGACCTGCGTGGACTTGCCGTTGGACTCCATGTCCATCTGCTGCACGAAGGGCACGAAGCGGGACAGCAAGCTGGCGTAAGGCACGATGAGCTGCGTGGGGGCCGCCAGGAAGTTGCGGTTCCACACGCCCAGCAGGGCCATCAGCAGCGGCAGGTTGCGCCGGGGTGGCGCGGCCAGGAAGTGGGCGTCCATGGCCCGGGCACCGGCCAGCAGCTCGCGGAACATGGCCTCGCCCACGGCGATGGCCACGGGCAGGCCGATGGCCGACCACACCGAGTAGCGACCGCCCACCCAGTCCCAGATGCGCAGGGTGCGCTCGGGCGTGAAGCCCAGGGCCTGGGCGCGTTCGGGCCTGGCCGTGACGGCAAGGAAGTGCGCGGGCAATTGCGCGGCGGGGCAGCCGGAGGCCAGCACCCAGTCACGGGCAGACGCCGCCAGGGTCAGCGTCTCCTGGGTGGTGAAGGTCTTGCTTTGCACCACGAAGGCGGTGCGGGCGGGATCGAGCCCGGCCAGCACGGTGTGCAGCGACCAGGCATCGGGGTTGGAGACGAAGTGCACGCGCAGGGGCGGCTGCGCCGACAGCGGCACCAGCGCCTCGCACACCATGCGCGGCCCCAGGTCGGAGCCGCCGATGCCCAGGTTGACGACGTCGGTGATGCGCTCGCCGCTGTGGCCACGCCAGGCCCCGCTGCGCAAGCCCTCGGCGGCATGGCAGACGCGGTCGAGCTCGGTGCGGACCTCCGCGGCCAGCGCCTCGCCCCAGGGCGGGTCCGGCTGCTCGCTGCCGCGCAGGGCCACGTGCAGCACGGCACGGTCCTCGGTGGCGTTGATGGCGTCGCCGCGGAACATGGCCTGGGCCTGGGCCATCACGCCGCTGTCATCGGCGAGGGCCAGCAGCGCATCGACGGTGGCCTCGTCCACGCACTGGCGGCTGAAGTCTAGCGTCAGGCCGGCGCCTTCGGCACGGAAGGCCTCGGCGCGGCCGGGCTGCTGCAGGCGCTCACGCAGGTGCGGCTGGGCTTGCGCGGCCAGGCGGGCCAGCGCCTGCCAGGCGGGGCGCTGCGCTGCGGGAACGAAAGTCGGGGGCATGGGCTGGGACATCGTGGACACCTGGTGCGGGAGCGCGGCGGGCAGGTCGCTGATCTCTGATCGCTGGTTTCTGATCGCAGATTTCAGGCC
The DNA here is from genome assembly GCA_903871865.1 of uncultured Burkholderiales bacterium. Taxonomy (GTDB): domain Bacteria; phylum Pseudomonadota; class Gammaproteobacteria; order Burkholderiales; family Burkholderiaceae_C; genus Aquabacterium. The sequence continues at coordinate 2,173 of CAIQIL010000506.1, read as the reverse complement.
GCGCTCAAGCGGCCACAGCCGCCGCTGCGGCATCGGTGGCCGCGCGCGCCAGGCGCGTGACCTCGTCCCAACGGCCCGCTTCCAGCAAGGCCACGGGCGTCAACCACGAGCCACCGACCATGGCCACGTTGGGCAGGCGCAGGAAGGCGCCCATGTTGTCCACAGACACGCCGCCCGTGGGGCAGAAACGCATGTCGCCCAGCGGGCCACCCAGCGCCTTGAGCATGCCCAGGCCACCGGCCTGTTCGGCGGGGAAGAGCTTCACGAAGCGGAAGCCGTGGTCGCGGGCGCGCATGACCTCGCCGGGCGTCATCACGCCGGGCATGAAGGGCAGCTCGGCGTCGAAGGCGGCCTGCACGAGCGCATCGGTCATGCCGGGCGACAAGGCGAAGCTGGCGCCCGCGTCCTTCACGCGGCGCACCTCGTCGGCGCGGGTCACGGTGCCAGCACCGACGTGCATCTGCGGCACGGCGCGGGCCACGGCCTCGATGGCGGGCAGGCCGGCGGCGTGGCGCAGCGTGATCTCCATGACATCGACGCCACCGTTCAGCAGGGCTTGCGCCAGCGGCACGGCCTGGGCCACGTCGGTGATGACGATGACCGGCACCACGCGGGAGGTGAAGGCTGGCGGGGTCAGGGTGGGATGGGCGGACATCGGGAGGCTCCGGAAAATGGCAAGGGAACGGGCTCAGTGCCGCGCAGGCCACAGCGGCGAAGCGCCCTGCTCTGCCGGTGCGGCGTTCTGGCGGAACAGCGCGAAGACCTGGCGGCCGTGGTGCAGCCAGGCGGGCTGGCCATCGGCCGGTGACGCCGCCAGACGCGGCGTGCGCGCGGCCCGGGTGGCGTCGTCCACCGCCAGGCGCAGCTCGCCCGTGTCGCAGTTGAGCGTGACCATGTCGCCCTCCTCGATGCGGGCGATGGGGCCGCCATCCAGCGCCTCGGGGCTGAGGTGGATGGCCGCAGGCACCTTGCCCGAAGCCCCCGACATGCGGCCGTCGGTGAGCAACGCCACATGGAAGCCGCGGTCCTGCAGCACGCCGAGCACGGGCGTGAGTTTGTGCAGCTCGGGCATGCCATTGGCGCGCGGCCCCTGCTCGCGCACGACGGCGATGAAATCGCGCTCCAGCTCGCCGGCCTTGAAGCGCACGTCCAGCTGCTTCTGGTCGGTGAAGACCAGCGCCGGCGCGCGCACCACCCGGTGGGCAGGCTTGACGGCCGAGACCTTCACCACCGCGCGGCCCAGGTTGCCCTGGAGCAGGCGCAGGCCGCCATCGGCGCTGAAAGGCTGGGCCGCGGGGCGCAGCACGTCGAGGTCGGCCGACACCGCAGGCACCTCGCGCCAAGCCAGGTGGCCACCGTCCAGCCAGGGCTCGCGGGTCCAGGCACGCAGGCCGGGCCCCAGGATCGTGTCCACGTCCTCGTGCAGCAGGCCGGCATCGAGCAGCTCGCGCATCAGGAAGCCCATGCCACCGGCGGCGTGAAAGTGGTTCACGTCGGCCTGGCCGTTGGGATAGACGCGGGCCAGCAGCGGCACGCAGGCCGAGAGCTCGGCGAAATCATCCCAGTCGATGAGGATGCCGGCGGCACGCGCCATGGCGACCAGGTGCAAGGTGTGGTTGGTCGAGCCGCCCGTGGCCAGCAGGCCGACCAGGCCGTTGACGATGACCTGTTCGTTGACCCAATGCCCCATGCCGCTGTGCTTCTGCCCCGGCTGACCCATGGCCACGGCCCGCTGAACGGCCGCATCGGTGAGGGCATCGCGCAAGGGCGTGCCCGGGTTCACGAAGGATGAGCCTGGCAGGTGCAGGCCCATGATCTCCATGAGCATCTGGTTGGAGTTGGCCGTGCCATAGAAGGTGCAGGTGCCGGCGCCGTGGTAAGCCGCCTGCTCGGAGGCCAGCAGCGCCTCGCGGCCCACTTTGCCCTGCGCGTACTCCTGGCGCACCTTGGCCTTGGCGTCGTTCGACAGGCCCGAGGTCATGGGCCCGGCGGGCACGAAGACCACGGGCAGATGACCGAACTGCAGCGCGCCCATGAAGAGGCCGGGCACGATCTTGTCGCACACGCCCAGGCACAGGGCCGCATCGAACACGTTGTGCGACAGCGCCACCGCCGTGGCCAGGGCGATGACATCGCGCGAGAACAGCGACAGCTCCATGCCGTCTTCGCCCTG
>CAIQIL010000505.1 GCA_903871865.1 uncultured Burkholderiales bacterium | reverse complement strand
TGCTGGCGGTGTTGGAGGGGAACTCCAGCAGCCGCACCGCAGATTCGGGCACATGCCCCAGGTCTTGCGCCAGGAAGAACGGTGAGTAGCCGATCCAGCCGTTGAGGGCCACGCGCAATGCAGGCACATCGGCACTGCAAGCGGCCAGTCCGCCCAGTGGCGTCAACCACCGGCAACTGGCCCCGGCGCCTCCCAGCAACAGGTCTCGTCGATTCATGTGTCGCGCTATGCCCTTCGGGTCGCGGCATGCGCGATCTGGGCCCTGTTTGTTCACATGGCGTGATTGTCACACCCTCAAAGGGGTTTTTCATGTCATTTGCTGCCCTTGGCGGCCTCACACGACCCTTTTGCACGCAAGGGCATCAGGACAGGCATCCGACACGGCTTGGGCTGCGTACAGGAATCAGGCGCTGCCATGTCGCAAGCGCTTCAGCCCACACACCAAGGACCCAACATGCCGACGATGTCCCGTTTTGCCACCCGCACCGCCCTCGCTGCGGCAGCCATCGCCTCCTGTGCGGCGCTGTCGCCTGCATGGGCCTCCAGCCACCGAGAGGCGCCGTTCATCACCACCAGCCCGAAGGTGGATGGCACGGACTTCTACATGTTCAACAGCTACGATCCGGCCCGCACCGGCTTCGTGACCTTGATCGCCAACTACCTGCCCCTGCAGGATGCCTACGGCGGCCCCAACTATTTCGCGCTGGACCCGAATGCGTTGTACGAGATCCACATCGACAACAACGGCGACGGTGTGGAAGACGTGACCTTCCAGTTCCGCTTCAAGAACACCCTGAAGAACAACGGTGCAGGCCAGACGGTGGGCGGCCTGTCGATCCCCCTGCGCGCCATCGGCCCGGTGGCTGGCTCCAACGGTGCAACCGCGGCCAACCTCAGCTTCGATGAAACCTACGAGGTCACCGCCGTCTTCGGTCCTCGCCGCAGCGATGCCAGCCGACGCGTTCAGGTGAAGTCGGGCAGCATGTCGACCTTCACCAAGCCCATCGACTACGTCGGCACCAAAACACTGGGCAACCAGGCTTCCTACGAAGCCTACGCTGGCCAGTACGTGTACCCGATCAGCTTCACCGCACCCAACGGCACCGCCTGCACCGGTCAGGTGTTCGTGGGCCAGCGCAAAGAAGCGTTTTCGGTGAACCTGGGCCGCATTTTCGACCTGGTCAATGCACCGGCCAGCGCCATCGTGACCGAGCAGAATGCCTATGCTTTCAATGGCAGCTCAGATGCTTTCGAGTTCGGCGAACTGACGGACAAGAACGTCACCTCCCTGGCCATTGAAATCAACAAGGGCTGCCTGACGGCGGGCTCTGACCCTGTCATCGGTGGCTGGACCTCGGCCAGCCTGCGCCAGGCCCGCTTGCTCAACGGCAAGCCCGCCTCTGGCCTGCAAGCCAATGACAACGCCGGTGGCGCCTGGGTGCAGGTGTCGCGACTGGGCATGCCTTTGGTCAACGAGGTGGTCATCGGCCTGAAGGACAAAGACAAATTCAACGCGTCCAAGCCCGCCAACGATGCGTCCAACTTCGCGCCCTATGTGCTCACGCCCACGCTGCCTGGCTTGTTGAATGCGCTCTTTGGCTTGGCCGTGCCGAGCACACCGCGCAACGACATTGCGACCATCTTCCTGACGGGCATCCCGACGCTCAACAAGTCTGCCAACGCCAGCCCGGCACTGGCCGAGATGCTGCGCCTGAACACCACGACCACCGGCATGTTTGCGCCACGTCCGGTGTCGATGCAGAACCCGCTGGGCGTTCTGGGCGTCGCTTACCCGACCGTCTCGGACACGCCTTCGCCCAACCCGGGTGTGGACTACAGCGGCTTCCCCAACGGCCGCCGTCCGATCGACGACGTGGTGGACATCTCGCTGCGCGTGGTCACCGGCAAGCTGTGCGGCTTCAACAGCGCCATGGCTTGCGGCAGTCAGACCACGGACCCCAACGCCGGCGTGGACCTGGTGGACGGCGTGCGCGCACGCAACGCCTCCTTCCCGAACGCCTTCCCCTACCTGAACACCCCGATCCCGGGTGCCAGGTGATCGGCCCCCACAGGAGCACACGATGACCCATTCCATGAACCGCGCACTGCTTGGCGGCCTGTCCGTCCTGGCCTCGGCGGTGTTGCTGAGTGCCTGCGGTGGCGGTGGTGACAAGGCCCAGCCGATCACCGCCACGGCCGATGTGACCGCGCAGGTCCCGGTGGCCGCGTCGGTCGATGCCAACGCAGCGACCGCCTACGTCAGCGCGCTGTCGGCGACCTCGCCGACGGTCACAGAAACCAAGGACCCGGTGGATGCATCGGTCCCTCTGGCCACGAGCGACACCCAAGAAACCAGCTGAGCGCTGGCACGCCGCACCGCAGGGGGTCTCGCCCCCCTTCGGTGCGCACAAGGGCCCACGAGGCCCTTTCCTTCAATTTCTCATGGATGGCATTCATGCACCGATGTGTGAGAGGCGTTCGATTCATGTGCTGCGGCTTGGCCTTGGCGGCCGTCCTGCCGAGCGTGTTGGCGGCCACGCCCCGAACGCCCAGCCGAGACAGCGACGTCGTCGAAGTGCTCCGCGAGCGTCCTTTGAGCGAGCAGGAAAAAGCCTGGCGCACGCTGCGCGCGCAGGCCCGCGCCCAACCCGATGACGTGCGTTTGGCCGTGGCGGTGTCCTCGCAGGCCATCCAGTGGGCCCGCCAGGACGGCGACCCCCGCTTGCTGGGCCAGGCCCAGGCCGCGCTCGGCCATTGGTGGGCGCAGCCGTCCCCACCGCCCGATGTGCGCCTGCTGCGCGCCACCATCTTGCAAAGCACCCACGATTTCGATGCCGCCTTGCGCGACCTGCGCGCCCTGGTGCAACTGCCAGCCGCGGCGCCGGTGCCGCCTGCGCAGCGGGTGCAGGCCTGGCTGACCTTGTCGTCGGTGCTGCTGGTCACGGGACAATACGACGAAGCTCAGCGCGCTTGCGAGGCGCTTGCCCAGGTGCAGGCCCCTTGGCACGCCCAGGCGTGCGGCCTGGAGCTGCGCAGTTACCGGGGCGATGCCGATGCCGCCGAGCGTGGCCTGGGCCAGTTGGCGACGCAGGCCCCCCGCGAGGTGGCCGGCCTGATCCACCTGATGCGGGCGGAGTTGGCCGAGCGGCAAGGTCAGGGGCGCGCGGCCGCGGTGCTCTACCAGACCCTGCTGATGCGGCAGGCCGACGCCTACACGGAAGGCGCGTATGCGGACTTCCTGCTGGACCAGGGGCGGCCCGCGGAGGTGCTGACCCTGCTCAAGGGCCGTGAGCGCAACGACGCCCTGTTGTTGCGTTTGGCCGAAGCGGGCGCTGCGCTGAAGGACCCGGCCAACGGCGCGCGTGTCTCGGCTTTGCGTGCCCGATTTGCCGCCGCCCGTGAGCGCGGCGACAGCGTCCACCGCCGCGAAGAGGCGCGCTTCACCCTGCGCTTGCTCCAACAACCTGCGCAGGCGCTCAAGCTGGCCCAGCGCAACTGGGCCGTCCAGAAAGAGCCGGCCGATGCGCGCATCTTGCTCGAAGCCGCCCGTGCAGCCGGGGCCGTGCAGGCCACGCAGGAGGTGCGCGATTTCATGCAACGGTGGGGTTGGCGTGACCACCGACTGGACGGTTTGCTGTGAAGCGGGCGCACTTCCATGTGATGGCGCTGCTGTGCTTGGTGGGCCCGTTGATGGCTCCGCTGAGTGCCCACGCCCACAAGCCCAGCGACAGCTACCTGACCCTGACAGCACGCCCGGGTGCACAGGTCGATGTGGTCTGGCATGTGGCCTTGCGCGACCTCGACGGCGAGCTGTCGTTGGACGCCAACGACGACGGGCGGCTCACTTGGGGCGAAGTGCGCAGCCGCTGGGCCGACATGCTGCGCTTCGTGCGCCCGCACCTGCGCTTGAGCCGGGGCGGGGTGGCGTGTGCCTGGGTCGATGCCCCTGACGCGCCGCCCGCGCTCATCGCGCACACCGATGGGCAGTACGCGGTGTTCGCCTGGTCGCAGCGTTGCGAGCAGCGCCCGGGGCAGGCCTGGCAAGGCGTGGACATGGACTACAGCCTCTTCGCGCTCAGCGACCCCACGCACCGCGGCATCGTCCGTTGGCGCCGCCAGGCGGATGGCGCCACGGCCAGCGAGTTGGGCGTGGTGGTTTTGGGGGCGGGACACCCTGCCCACGCCCAGACCTGGGATGACCTCGCCGAGGCGGTGCCCGCGGCTGGGCCGAGCACGCGCAGGTGGCGAGCGCAGTCAGTGCATCGGGCGCGGTGGCACCTGCGCCCGCTTCGGCAATCCCAGTGGATGGCCGGCCGTCGCCGCTGGCGCAGGTGATCCGCACCGTGCGCGAGGGTGTCGATCACATCGCCGCCGGCACGGACCACATCCTCTTCCTGGTCTCGCTGTTGCTGGTGTCGGTGTGGCAACGCCGGGATGCGCCGCTGGGGCGGATGCCGATGGGCGACTGGCTGCCGCGTGAGCGCTGGCGCAGCGCGCTCGGCGAGGTGCTCAGGCTGGTCACCGCCTTCACGGTGGCGCACTCCCTGACCCTGGCGCTGGCGGCCTTCGGTGTGCTGTCGCCACCGTCGCGCTGGGTCGAGTCCCTGATCGCGCTCAGTGTGCTGGCGGCGGCGCTTGACAACCTCTGGCCCATCCTGCGCGCACCCCGCTGGGCCGTGGTGTTCGGCTTCGGGCTGGTGCACGGTTTCGGCTTTGCCGGCGCCATGCAGGATCTGGGCTTGTCCGCGTCCGACCTGGCGTGGCCCTTGTTGGGCTTCAACCTCGGGGTCGAACTGGGCCAGCTGATGCTGGTGGCCCTGGTACTGCCGCTGGGCTTCCTGCTGCGCCGTACCGCGTTCTACCGGGTGGGCGTGGTCTTGCCTGGATCGGTCGCGATCGCGGCCATGGCGCTGGTGTGGTTGGTCGAGCGCAGCACCGATCGGGTCATTCTGGGATGGGGCGGCTGAGCGTCACTGCCCGCCGCCTTCGACCAACTCAGAAGCCGTAGCTGACACCGGCATTGAGCAGGCGCAGCACGCTGGTCGTGCTGCCACCGGTGTCGTTGCTCAGCTTGGCGCGGGTCATGTCGAGGCCGACATCGACCGACACGTTCTTCTGAACGGCGTACTGCAGGCCCAGGCCGAGGTAGGGCTGGACAGACGCGCGTGCTTGGGACGCGATGACCTGGCCATCGGCGCGCTGGTCCAGCGAGCTGCGCACACGGGCCAGGCCCAAGCGAGCGATGCCATCCACCGACGCCACCAGGGGCAGGCGCAGGGCCACGTCGGCCACCAGCGCGTGCGACTTCAGCACGCCTTCCAGTTGGAATCCGTTCTGCGTGGCCGTCGACTTGCTTTTGCCGAAATCGATGTAAGCCAGCTCGCCGGCGATCATCGGGGTGTAGCGGTAGCCGCCAAAGAACTTGACGCCCACGTCTGTCTTGTCGCAGCGGCTCAAGCCTGAGCAATCCACATTGAAGCGAGAGGCGCCTGCGCCAATGCCAACGTAGCTGTCGGCGGCAGCGGTGCCAGCCAGTGCCGCCCAGAGGCTCGCCGCAACGCCGAACGCAATGTACTTCTTCATGCCAGTGTCCTAGAAAAAGGGAAACAACCGGCATGGTAGGCAGGGCCCACCCGCTTGCAAAGGCAAGACCTTGCGGCACCACACCGCATGCACGGTGTGTGCATCCGCTCAGACAGGGCCTGCGTACATGCGGACCATCACGCAGACGATTGGCGTTGCGCAGGGCACCGGAGTGCCCCGGCGTGTCAGAGGTGGAACCAGGCGGCTGCGCCCAAGGCCGTGCCCACGCCGCCCAAGGCCAGCGTGCCCCATTCCAGCCAACGGCGGCGGGTCAACAGGGCGATGGCCGCCAGCGCGATGGACACCTGCAGCACCGTCGTGGCCTGGGCCCAGCGGTGGTGTTCGTGCATCTGCGCCTCGCTCTTCTCGTCGAAGGCTTTGGACTCATCTTCCAGCTTCTTGGCTTCCTGCTGGATCTCGGCCTTCTCGGTCTTGTAGCGCTCGGCCTCCTTGGCGTAGAAGTCGCGCTTGGCCTCGGGTGCCAGCACCATGGCCAGCTCGGCCAGGCTTTGCTTGCTGCTCTTGGCCTGGTAGTAATTCCACTGGTTCGACGCTTCGGTCTTTTTGATGGCCGCGTCGTTCTTGTACAGGCTGGCGTTGGCCTGCGTGGCGCCGCCCATGTAGGAGAACAGCGCGCCCACCGTGGCCAACACGGCGGTGATCACGGCCAGTTGTCCGGCCATGCCTTCGGGCTCGGCGTGGGCCTGGTGCTCCAGGGCGTGGTCGTGCGGGCCGTGAACGTGAAAGCCGTGGTCGGACATGGAGGGTTCCTCAGCGTGTGATGGCGTGTGTCGCGCGACGTGACGATGCTGTCAACGGCGCAGGTAGGTGACGAAGGCAAAGGGCAAATCACCCGGCGCCTGCGCGGTGTGGGCCTCGCGCTGCACCTCGGTGAAGGCGCTGCGGTCCCAGTCGGGGAAGAAGGTGTCGGCCTCGAAGTCGGCATCGACCTCGGTCAGCACCAGCTCATCGGCGCAGGGCAGGGCCTCGGCATAGAGCTGGCCGCCGCCCATGATGAAGGCCTTGGGCGCATCGGCCACGAGGGCCAGGGCCTCGGCCAGCGAGTGCGCGACCTCGGCGCCAGGCGCTTGCCAGGCGGTGTTGCGCGTGACGACGATGTTGCGGCGGCCGGGCAGGGGGCGGAAGCGCTCGGGCAGGGAGTCCCAGGTGCGCCGGCCCATCACCACCGGGCAGCCCATGGTGGCGGCGCGGAAGTGCTTCTGGTCGCGGCTGTCGTGCCACAGCAGGTCGTTGTCGCGACCGATGGCACCACGGCGCGCCACGGCAGCGATCAGGCTCAGGCAGGCGGGCTTTGTCATCGGTGTCGGCATCAGACGGCCACCGGTGCCTTGATGGCCGGGTGGTGCTGGTAGTCGCGCACTTCGAAGTCTTCGAAGGCGTAATCGAAGATCGAGTCGGGCTTGCGCTGGATGTGCAGCACCGGGTAAGGGTGGGGCGTGCGGCTGAGCTGCAGCTCAACCTGCTCGGTGTGGTTGCTGTAGATGTGGCAGTCGCCGCCGGTCCAGACGAAATCGCCCACATCCAGGTCGCACTGTTGCGCCAGCATGTGCGTCAGCAGCGCGTAGGACGCGATGTTGAAGGGCACGCCCAGGAAGATGTCGGCGCTGCGCTGATACAGCTGGCAACTGAGCTTGGGTTTGTCGCCTTCCTTTTGAGGGGGGGGCGACGTAGAATTGGAAGAAGGCGTGGCAGGGCGGCAGGGCCATTTGC
>CAIQIL010000504.1 GCA_903871865.1 uncultured Burkholderiales bacterium | reverse complement strand
GGGAGACGGGTCGACGATCACCAAGCCGGCATCGCCATCGATGATGATGCAGTCGTCCTGGCGGATCAGGCCGCTGGCCTGGCGGGCGCCCACCACGGCAGGGATGTCCATGCTGCGCGCCACGATGGCCGTGTGCGAGGTCTTGCCGCCCACGTCGGTCACGAAGCCGCAGAACACGCTGCGCTTGAAGCTGACCATGTCGGCCGGCGCGATGTCGCTGGCCACGAGGATGAGGGGCTCGTCACCGCCGAAATCGCGGGCGTTCTGACCCGGGTCGGGCATGGGCGAGGGGCTGCCACGGCCGATGCTGCGCAGCATGCGCTCGACCACCTGTTCCAGGTCCACCTTGCGCTCGCGGATGTAGGCGTCTTCCATCTCGTCGAACTGGCGGGCCAGCACTTCGAGCTGCGCCGACAGCGCCCATTCGGCGTTGTAGTGGCGCTGGCGGATCCAGTCCAGGGCGGCCCCCACCAGGGCCTCGTCCTGCAGCAGCATCTGGTGCACGTCCAGGATGGCGGCCAACTCGGCGGGCGCATCGGCTGGCAAGTCGCGCTTGAGCGCCTCGAATTCGGTGGCCACCACGTCGCGAGCGGTGAGCAGGCGCGCGATTTCTTCCTCGGTCCGTGCGGGATCGATGAAAACGTGCGGGACGTCCACCCGGCTGGAGGCGATCAGCACCGCGCGGCCAATGGCCACCCCCCGCGACACCGGCAAACCGAAAATCTGGATGCTCATACTTGGGATGCTATCAGCGTGCGTGTATGCTTGACCCCCGGATTTGCCAGACGAATGAACATTCCACGCCAAATCCATCCTCCATACGGCGTCACCCGCATGTCACCCGCTGTTCACGACTTCGTCATGTTGCCGCCAGACACTGCCAACCATCGACTGAAAGCCCGAGACTGGAGATGACAATGCGCGACATCCCGCTGCCCACCCTGCCCATCGCAGGCCTGTCCAACCAGCTGTCGGCCGACCGTGCCGCTCGGAGGTCACTTCACCCGGGCTCCACGCGCCAAGGCTTTGAAGTCGTTTGGGCTCGCACTGAAGAAGATGTTCGCGCGGCGCAACGCCTGAGGCACGACATTTTTGTCGGCGAAATGGGTGCGCGCCTGAGCGTGCCCGCCGGCAGCCCCGCCGGCCACGACATTGACCTGTTCGACCCCTATTGCGAGCACCTGCTGGTGCGCCTGCAGTCGGAAGACGGCGAGCCCGGTGAAGTCATCGGCACCTACCGCGTGATGACGCCCGATTCGGCCAAGCGCATTGGCGGCCTCTACAGCGAAACCGAGTTCGACCTGACCCGCCTGCGCGGCCTGCGCAGCAAGATGGTCGAGCTGGGCCGCTCCTGTGTGCACCCCGACCACCGCAACGGCGGCGCCATCATGGCGCTGTGGGGCGCCCTGGCCGAGTTCATGGTCCGCAACGACCTGGACACCATGATCGGTTGCGCCAGCATCTCCATGCGCGACGGTGGCCACGTGGCCGCCAGCCTGTGGGAGCAGCTGCGCCAGACCCACCTGGCCCCCATCGACCTGCAGGTGCGCCCCCGCCTGCCCCTGCCGGTGGAAGAGCTGGACCGCCACCTGGAGGTCGAGCCGCCCGCGCTGATCAAAGGCTACCTGCGTTGCGGCGCCCGCATCCTGGGCGCACCGGCCTGGGACCCCGACTTCAACACCGCCGACCTGCCGATGCTGATGCGCATCGCCGACCTGCCGGCACGCTACCGCCGCCACTTCCTGGGCGATGGCGCCAGCAGCAACTGAGCCAACACGCATCCCCACCCTCAACGGCCGCGCCAGTGCACACTGCGCGGCCGTTTGCATGGGGACACATGGCCCACCGTTGATCTGCGCATAGACTGCCCGGCATGTCCCAGCGCCCCGCCTCCTCCGCTCCTGCAGCCCCCCGCACGGCCACCCCGGCCCACCCGCACAGCCTGCCGCTGTGGCAACTGCTCAGCCGCTGTGCCGAGGCCGTGGCCGCCGTGCGCCAGGGCCAGTCCCTGACCGATGTGCTCGCCGCCCTGCCCCCCGCAGAGCGCCCAGGCACCCAGGCGCTGTCCTTTGCCGTGCTGCGCCGTCTGGGCACCGCCCTGGCCCTGCGCCAGGCCCTCGTGCCCAAAGCCCCGGCCCCCTGGGTGGACGGCCTGCTGCTGTCGGCACTGGCCCTGGCCTGTGGCGACGAATACGCCCGCCACACCCTGGTCGATCAGGCGGTGGACGCCTGCAAGCGCCGCGCCCGCCCCGCCAGCGGCCTGGTCAACGCCGTGCTGCGCCGCTTCCTGCGCGAAGAGACCGACTTGCTGGCCGCGCTGGAAGACGACGACGTCGCCCATTTCAACCACCCCGCCTGGTGGATACGCCGGCTGCAGCGCGACTGGCCCGAGCACTGGCAGGCCATGCTGATGGCCAACCAGACCCAGCCGCCCATGACCTTGCGCGCCAACGTGCGCCACGGCAGCAGCGCGGCCTACCGCACGCGCCTGGTCGAAGCGGGGCTGTTGACACCCGACAGCAGCCCGATCGCCGCCGCCACCGTCCAAGCCAGCACGTCGCCCCTGGAGCCCGAAGGCTTCGACCCCATCGTGCTGCCCCGCGGCGTGCCCGTCCAGCAGCTGCCGGGTTTTGCCGATGGCGATGCCTCGGTGCAAGACGCCGCCGCACAACTGGCCGCGCCCCTGCTCGTGCATGCCGGTGGGCGCACCCTGCCCGCCGGCGCCCGCATGCTCGACGCCTGCGCCGCGCCGGGTGGCAAAACCGCCCACCTGCTGGAGCTGGCCGACCTCGACGTCACCGCGCTCGACAGCGACCCGCAGCGCCTGGTGCGGGTCAACGAGACCCTGCAGCGCCTCGGCCTGGGCCCCAACG
>CAIQIL010000503.1 GCA_903871865.1 uncultured Burkholderiales bacterium | reverse complement strand
TGTAGCCCCCGCCGCCGGTTTGGCTGGCGTCCAAGGCTTGGGTTTTGATGCCTGCCAGCGTGGCGTTGTGGGCATGGCCCTCATTCGACCCAGCCTGCGCATCACCTGGGAACCAGGCTGGCGCATTGGCTTGGGCCACTTGGTTGTCTTGTGCGTTGGCGCTGCCCTGCCCGTTGTAGGTGGCGCCAACCACGATGGGGCGGTCGATGTCGCCGTCGATGAAATCCACCAGCACCTCGGTACCGGGGCGGGGCGTGAACACGGCGCCCCAGTCGGGCCCGGCCTGGTCTTGCAGCACGCGCACCCAGGTGCCGCTGCGCGCATCGCCCGGAGCGTGGCCGGTGGCTTGGCCAGTCGGGGATGCTGGCGCCGCCAAGCCGCCTGCCAGGGCGTGTCATCGGGCGCGCCGCGTTGCCACGGGAACTGGATGCGGATGCGGCCGTCGCGGTCGCTGTGGATGGCGGTGCTGCCAGCATCGCTGCCAACACCGCCGCCTGAGAGCTGCGCCATGACCACCGCTGTTTGCAGCCCTGGCGATGGCGGTGCTGCAAGCGGGGCAGGCACCAGCCGCAGGTGACCTGGCACGGCCTGGAATCTGTTGCGGTAGCTGCCGGCGTCGACCTTGGTGGCCGATGCCAGCGGCGCGGTGCGCACGCCCAGGTTGTTGGCGGCTTCGTGGGTGATGCCGATGACGCTGAATGTAGCGTTGCCGAAAGTGTCGCTGATGAAGTGCTCGGACAAGGTGAAGGTGGCGCCCACGCTCAGTGCACGCACGGCGCCTTGGCCCTCGGCCATGTGCTGTTCCAGCAGGAGGGCGTCCAGCCAGGCTTGGGCGCGTGCGTTGGCAAGCTCGGGTGCGCCGTGTTGCGCGTCGGTGACCCGTCCGTCGGCAAACTGGCGCTCTCCGACGCCGACGTAACGTTCCAGCACGGGCACGCCGGGCGGGCGCTGCGGGTCGGGCAGGGCGCTGCTGCCTGTTACGCCGCTCAGTTGGCGCTCGTCCCAGGCGCCGAGGGTGATGGCGTTCGTGCCGACCCGCCGGGCGGGTGCCCAGGCGGTGAGGGTGTCTTGGGCGAGGCCGTCGGGCGTGGCACCCCGCATGCCGGGGCGGCTGAAGCGCAAGGTGCCCAGGTCTGGGCGTGTGGCCTGCGCATCGAAAATCACCAAGGTGTGGCAGGCGGGTGCCAGCAAGGTGCCTTCGCCATGGCCCTTGCCCTCCCCCTCCTGCGGGTCGTGGTCGATGCGCCAGCTCCAGCCTTCGCTGGCCATCAGGCGTTGGGCGAAGGCCCAGTCGGTTTCGCGGTACTGGGTGGTGATGGCGCGCACCGGGCCCGGCTGGCTCACGTCCAGGCGCAGGCGGGCTTGCGGGTGGGCCATGAGCACGGCCTGGACGATTTCGGCGGTGGTCTGGTCCTGGAAGATGCGGGTGTCACGCCGCAAGCTGGCCCAGTGGGTGAAGTCGCGCAGTTGCAGCCGGTAGCGCGTCAGGCCACCATCGCTGCCCAGGTGCGCTGCGCGTGCGATGTGCCCATGCCATGCGCGCCAGCAGCCGTCGTGCAATTGCAGCTGCATCGTGGTGGCAGTGCCCATCAGCGAGCTCAGGGGGATGCCGCTGTGCGTGCTGACACAGTCGAGCTCTGCCAGGAAAGGGTGCTCGGCGTGGAGGGCCTCGTGCACGGTGCAGCGCTCAGGGATGAGCGTGCCGGACGGCAGGGCCGTGTCCAGTTGGAGCAGTCGCGTGTTTTGCGTCAAAGACAGCGCGGCACGGAGCTGCGCCAGCAAGCCGCTGGCGCCCTCCGGGAGGACCGCTGACAGGTCCTGGGTACCCCACATGAATCCACCTGAATGTTTTGTTCTGGCGGGGATTCTGTCTCAGGAAGGCGCCGCACCGGTCCCCCACGAAGGGGGCTGGGCGGGGGAGATTTGCAATCAGATGTTTCGCAGGCACCGGCCTGCGTGGCGGTCAGCGCACGGTGCCGGCGGCATTTTCGGGTTCGCGCAGGAAGATTTCCACGCGGCGGTTCTTGCCGCGGCCTTCCGCGGTCTCGTTGCTGGCGATGGGCTCGCGCTCACCGCGGCCGGCCACATCGATGCGGCTGCGTGACACGCCACGGTCTTCCAGGAAGTCACGCACGGTGTCGGCGCGCTCCAGCGAGAGCTTGTTGTTCAGCGTGTCAGAGCCGACGTTGTCGGTGTGGCCCACCACGCGCACCAAGGTGCCAGGGTTCTCTTTCAGGCCTTGCGAGAACTGCTGCAGCACTTCGCGCAATTCGGGCTTGAGCGCGGCGCTGCCGGTGGCGAAGGAAATGTCGCTGGGGATGTTGAGCTTGAGCTGGTTGTCCGGCGTGCGCACCACGTCCACGCCGGTGCCTTCGGTCGCGCGCTCCATGGCGCGGCGCTGGTCTTCCATGTGCTTGGACCACAGGTTGCCGGCGATGGCACCCGCTGCCGCACCGATGACGGCGCTCTTGCCGATGTTGTTGCCGCCGGTCATGGCGCCGATGGCCGCACCGGCGACCGCGCCGAGGCCCGCGCCTTGGGCCGTGCCGCGCTCACGTGCGCCCATGTTCTCGCAACCGGCCAGCAGCATGGCCACGCCGGTGGCGGCGGCGACCAGGGTGACGCCACGGCGCGAAGGGCTGCGGGTGGCTTGGGCGGCGTTCAGGGGAGCGGGCATTCGAGCGAACATGGCAGGAACCTTTCGTTGTGAGGGACCGGGTATCAACGGGGCAAGGCAGGGCATGGATGACGCCGGCAACAAGACTTCACACGGCGTCAAGCGAGGTCACACGACCTCAAGCCGCGACCTGGTCGAACTGCATCGATGCCAGTCGAGCATACAGGCCGTTGCGTGCCATGAGTTCGGCATGGGTGCCAGCGTCCACGATGCGTCCGCCGTCCAGCACCACGATGCGGTCGGCGTTGACCACCGTGCTCAGGCGGTGGGCGATGACCAGGGTGGTGCGGCCCTTCATGGCTTCTTCCAGGGCGGCCTGCACGGCGCGCTCGCTCTCGGTGTCGAGGGCGCTGGTGGCCTCGTCGAGCAGCAACAGCGGTGCGTTCTTCAGGATGGCCCGCGCGATGCTGATGCGCTGGCGCTGGCCGCCCGACAGGCGCACGCCGCGCTCGCCCAGGAAGGTGGCAGAGCCCTCGTGCAGTTTCTGGATGAAGTCGTGGGCGTGGGCTGCACGCGCCGCGGCCATGACCTGATCGTCGCTGGCGTCGGGCCGGCCGTAACGGATGTTCTCGATGGCACTGGTCGAAAAGACGGTGC
>CAIQIL010000502.1 GCA_903871865.1 uncultured Burkholderiales bacterium | reverse complement strand
GCTGTCCTTCAAGTCGCCGATGCGCTGCTTGGCAAAGCGCCGCACCTCGGACTCGGCCTCGTCGAAGAGGTGGCCCGAGAGGTAGAAACCGATCGCAGTTTTTTCGAGCGACAGGCGCTCCTTGAGCGTCCAGGGCTCGGCCGTCACCAGCTCGGGCTCGTTGGTGGAGGCGGCATGGCTGTCGCCGAAGTCGAACAGGCCGCCCTGGTCGGCATTGGCCACGAGGGTGTCGCCGTACTCGAAGGCCAGGCCCACGCTGGCCAGCAGGCTGGCGCGGTGGGGCTCCAGCGAATCGAAGGCGCCACCTTTGATGAGCGCCTCGACCACGCGCTTGTTGACCTGCTTGCGGTCCACCCGTGCGCAGAAATCGAAGAAGCTTTTGAATGGGCCGTTCTCGGTGCGCTCGCGCACCAGCGCTTCGATCGCGCCCTGCCCCGTGCCCTTGACCGCGCCCAGCGCGTAGCAGATGGTCTTCTTGCCCGTGGGCACGAAGCGCCACTCGCCCTGGTTCACATCGGGCGGCGTGAAGGTGATGCCGAAGTTCTGCGTGGCATCGTCGTGGAAGATCTTGAGCTTGTCCGTGTCGTCACTCGACACGCTCATGTTCCCTGAGAAGAACTCGGCCGTGTAGTGGGCCTTGAGCCAGGCCGTGTGGTAGGCCAGCAAGGCGTAAGCGGCAGCGTGCGACTTGTTGAAGCCGTAGCCCGCGAACTTCTCCATCAGGTCGAAGATCTCGTTGGCCAGCGGCGCCTCGATGCCGTTCTTCGCCGCCCCTTCCGCGAAGATGCCGCGGTGGTGCTGCATCTCCTCGACCTTCTTCTTGCCCATGGCGCGGCGCAGCAGGTCGGCACCGCCCAGCGAGTAGCCGCCCACGATCTGGGCCACCTGCATCACCTGCTCCTGGTAGACCATGATCCCGTAGGTTTCCTGCAGCACGGTCGCCATCAGCGGGTGCGGGTAGGTCACCTCCTCGCGGCCGTGCTTGCGCGCGCAGAACGAAGGGATCAGGTCCATCGGGCCCGGTCGGTAGAGCGCCACCAGCGCGATGATGTCCTCGAAGACGCTGGGCTTGGCATCGCGCAGCATCCCTTGCATGCCGCGGGATTCCAGCTGGAACACGGCCACCGTCTTGCCTTCGGCCAGCAGCCGGTAGGCCGCCGCGTCGTCGAGCGGGATCTTGGCGAAGTCGAAGTCTTTCTGATCGGGGTGGCGCGCGACGATGTAGTCCTTGGCCAGCTCCAGGATGGTCAGCGTGGCCAGGCCCAGGAAGTCGAACTTCACCAGGCCGATGGCTTCGACGTCGTCCTTGTCGTACTGGCTCACGGCCGAGTCGCTGCCCGGCTGCTGGTAGAGCGGACAGAAGTCGGTGATCTTGCCCGGCGCGATCAGCACGCCCCCCGCGTGCATGCCGATGTTGCGCACCATGCCTTCGACGCGCGTGGCCAGCTCCAGCAGCGAGGCCACCTCTTCCTCAGCGGCTTCGCGCTGCTCCAGCTCGGGCGCTTCCTTGCGGGCGTAGATGATGCCGGGGTCGGGCTCGGCGGGCACCTTGGCCAGCGTCACGGTCTTGCCCGGCGGCGCGGGAATGAGCTTGGCGATGCTGTCCACGTGGCCATAGCCCATGCCCAGCACCCGGCCCACGTCGCGCAGCGCGGCCTTGGCGGCCATGGTGCCGAAGGTGGCGATCTGCGAGACGGCATCGCGGCCGTAGCGGTCTTTGACGTAGTCGATGACGCGGTCGCGGTTGCCCTGGCAGAAGTCGATGTCGAAGTCGGGCATCGAGACCCGTTCCGGGTTCAGGAAGCGCTCGAACAGCAGGTTGTACTTGAGCGGGTCCAGGTCGGTGATCTTCAGCGCGTAGGCCACCAGCGAGCCAGCCCCGGAGCCCCGGCCCGGGCCCACGGGGCAGCCGTTGTTCTTGGCCCAGTTGATGAAGTCCTGCACGATCAGGAAGTAGCCAGGGAAGCCCATCTTCAGGATCGTGTTGACCTCGAAGTCCAGGCGCTCGACGTAGTGGGCGCGCTGCGCGTTGCGCTCGTCTTCTTTTGGAAAAAGGTGCAGCAGGCGCTCTTCCAGGCCGATGTGGGACAGCTCGCGGAAGTAGTCCTCCATGGGCTGCGGTTGGCCGTCCGCCATGATCGGCGTCGGGAAATTGGGCAGCTGCGGCTTGCCCAGCACCAGCGTCAGCGCACAGCGCCGCGCAATGGCCACGGTGTTGGCGATGGCCGAGGGGATGTCGGCGAACAAGGCCTGCATCTCGGCCGTGGTCTTGAAGTGCTGTTCGCGCGTGAAGCGCTTGATGCGCTTGGGGTTGCCCAGGGTTTCGCCCTCGGCGATGCAGGTGCGCGCCTCGTGGGCTTCGAAGTCATCGGGCGCCTGGAACTGGATGGGGTGGGTGGCCACCACGGGCAGCTTCAGGCTCGCGGCCAGGGGCACGGCGGCGCGGATGTGCGGCTCGTTGGTGTTGTGCCCGCCGCGCTGCAGCTCGATGTAGAAGCGGCCCGGGAAGGTGTCGGCCAGCTTGCGCGCCCAGGCTTCGGCCTTGGCCACATCGCCCATCTGCAAGGCCTGGCCGACGATGCCCATTTCGGCACCGGCCAGGCAGATCAAGCCCTCGTTGCGCTCGGCCAGCGAGGCCCAGTTCACCCAGGCGTGCGTGCGCTGGCCCGGCGCCGTCCAGGCCTCGCCCAGCAACTCGCACAGGCGCAGGTAGCCCGCGCGGTTCTGGATCAGCAACAGCAGGCGGGTGGGCGCCTTGCCGACCTCTTCGGGCTCCAGCCACACATCGGCACCGATGATGGGCTGAACGCCTTTTTTACGCGCCGATGAATACAGCTTGACCGCACCGAACAGGTTGGAGAGGTCGGTCACCGCCACCGCCGGCTGCCCATCTTTCAGGGCGGCCTTGACCAGGTCGTCGATGCGGACGGTGCCGTCAACGACAGAAAATTCGGTGTGGGAGCGCAGGTGAACGAATGCCATCCGGGGATTGTAGGGAGCTTGGCCGCCAGCCCCCGGGACGCGTTTCCTACAATGCGCGGATGTCTGCGGTGCTCAACATCTCCTCCTACCTCTTCGTCACCCTGCGTGACACGGCCGAGCTGCGCGAGCGCCTGCACGCCGAGGCCCTGGCACGCGAGCTCAAAGGCACGGTCCTGATCGCCGAGGAGGGCATCAACCTCTTCCTGGCCGGCCCGCCCGAGGCGGTGCGCAGCTGGGTCGCGGTGCTGCAGGCCGACCCGCGTTTCGCCCAGCTGGCCCCCAAGGAGAGCTGGTCGGACACCGTGCCCTTCAAGAAGCTGCTGGTCAAGGTCAAGGGCGAGATCATCCGCATGAACCACCCCACCATCCGCCCGGATGCCGTGGGCGATGCGGGCCGCGCTCCCGCCGTCGCGCCGGCCGTGCTGCGCCAATGGCTGGCCCAGGGCCACGACGACGCGGGCCGTCCCGTGGTCACGCTGGACACGCGCAACGACTTCGAGGTGGACTACGGCACCTTCGAGGGCGCCATCGACTGGCGCATCGCCAAATTCAGCGAGTTCCCCGAGGCTGTGCAGGCACACAAGGCCGAGTTCGAAGGCAAGACCGTGGTGAGTTTCTGCACGGGCGGCATCCGCTGCGAGAAAGCCGCGCTGTACATGGCGGCAGCGGGCATCGAGCACGTCTACCAGCTCGAAGGCGGCATCCTCAAGTACTTCGAGCTGACCGACGGCGCCCACTGGCAAGGCGACTGCTTCGTCTTCGATGGGCGCGAGGCCCTGGCCGCCGACCTGCAGGTGGGCCAGGCCGCCAGCCGCCGCGCCACCAAGGCGAGCCGCGGCAAGGGCTGAAGGGCTGCGGCTGGGCCCAGCTCAGGCGGGCTTGCCGGCCAAGGACATCAGCCCCTGGTAGGGCAACAGGTTGGTCTGCACGACCTTGTCGATGGGTTCGGCGAAGCCGTCATGCATCCAGCGCGCGGCCAGCAAGACGTTCAGGCCGATCATGCCGTCGGCCAGCAGGTCGAGGTTGACGTCGCCCATCTGCGGCTCGGGCACCAGCAGGTGCAGGTAGTGGCGCAGCATGGTCGAGTAGTCGCGCGCGGTGGCGCCACTCAGGGCAGCGACCTCGTCGTTCACGCCCAGCGAATCCACCAGCATGATGCGGCCGCGGCGCGGGTCGTCGCGGATGAACTCCAGGAAGACGCGGATGGCCGGCTCCAGCATGCCCAGCGGCGTCGGCTCGGCTTTTTTGAGCGCGGCCAGCGTCAGGGCCATGAGCTGCTCGCGCAGGTCGGCGTAGGTGGCCAGGAAGAGCTGGGGCAGCGTCTTGAAGGATTCGTAGAAGTAGCGCTCGGTCAGGTGGGCGGCCACGCAAACCTCGCGCACGGTGGCCGCGTGGAAGCCCTTGGTGCCGAACACCTCGATGGCGCCCTCGATGAGCTTGGCGCGGCGCAGGCGCTGGCGCTCTTCGGGCAGCACGCCACCGTAACGGCGCTTCGGGGAGGGGGGGGTGTCAGGCAAGGCGGATTCCATGGTGATCCCTATATTGACATGGATCATTGTCAAAGTTATTCTGACAAGAATCTTTGTCAAAAGTCAAGGCAAGCTTCCCTGACACACCGGGCCATCGCCACCATGAAACCGCACGATTTCCAAGCAGCCCACGGCACAGGCCAGGGCCCGATGTCACCGGCCTCGGGCGTGGAGCGCCACCGCATCACCGTGGTCGGCACGGGCTTCTCGGGCCTGTGCATGGGCGTGAAGCTGCGCGCGCAAGGCGAGGAAGATTTCGTGCTGCTGGAGCGCGCGAGCGATGTCGGCGGCACCTGGCGCGACAACACCTACCCGGGCTGCGCCTGCGACGTCGAATCGCACCTGTATTCCTTCTCCTTCGAGCCCAACCCGAACTGGTCGCGCCTGTACGCGCCGCAGCCGGAAATCTTCGCCTACCTGAAACACGTCGCCACCAAGTACGACCTGCTGCGCCACGTGCGTTTCCACGCCAAGCTCGTGGGCGCCCGCTACGACGAGGCCCGCCAGCTGTGGGTGGTGACGGCCGAAGATGGCCGCGTCTTCGAGTCCGAGGTGCTGGTGTCGGGCATGGGCGGCCTGAGCAACCCGGCCATCCCCGACATCCCCGGCATGGCCACCTTCGCGGGCAAGGCCTTCCACTCGGCCACCTGGGACCACGGGCACACGCTGGACGACCAGCGCGTGGCGGTGATCGGCAGCGGCGCCAGCGCCATCCAGTTCGTGCCGGCGATCGCGCCCAAGGTGGGCAAGCTGACG
>CAIQIL010000501.1 GCA_903871865.1 uncultured Burkholderiales bacterium | reverse complement strand
GCCGGCAGCGTCTTGCCTTCCAGCACCTCCAGGAAGGCACCACCGCCCGTGGAGATGTAGCCCATCTTGTCTTCGATGCCGTACTTGGCGATGGCCGCCAGCGTGTCACCACCACCGGCGATGCTGAAGGCGCTCGACTCGGCAATGGCTTGCGCGATGGCCTTGGTGCCTTGCTCGAAGGCCTCGAACTCGAACACGCCCACCGGGCCGTTCCACACGACCGTGCCGGCAGCCTTGAGCTGCGCAGCCAGCTTGGCCGCCGTCTTCGGCCCGATGTCCAGGATCATGTCGTCGTCGGCCACGTCGGTGGCGGCCTTGACGGTGGCCGGCGCATCGGCCGCAAAGGTCTTCGCCACCACCACGTCCTCAGGGATCGGCACCTCGGCGCCACGCGCCTTCATCGACTCGATCACGGCCTTGGCCGCGCCCACCAAATCGGCTTCGGCCAGCGACTTGCCGATCTTCAGGCCAGCGGCCAGCATGAAGGTGTTGGCGATGCCGCCGCCCACGATCAGGCCGTCCACGTTCTTCGACAGCGACTCCAGGATGGTCAGCTTGGTCGACACCTTCGAGCCCGCCACGATGGCGATCAGCGGACGCTTCGGTGCTTCCAAGGCCTTGCTGATGGCGTCGATCTCGGCGGCCAGCAGCGGGCCGGCCGACGCCACCTTGGCGAATTGCGCGATGCCGTAGGTCGTGGCTTCGGCGCGGTGGGCCGTGCCGAACGCGTCGTGCACGAAGATGTCGCACAGCGCAGCCAGCTTCTTGGCCAGCTCTTCGTTGTTCTTCTTCTCGCCCTTGTTGAGGCGGCAGTTTTCCAGCAGCACGACCTGACCCGGGGCCACGTCCACGCCGTCCACCCAGTTGCTCACCAGCTTGACTTCGCGGCCCAGCAGTTCGCCCAGGCGCTTGGCCACGGGAGCCAGGGAGTCTTCGGGCTTGAACTCGCCCTCGGTCGGACGGCCCAGGTGCGAGGTCACCATCACGGCGGCACCGGCCTTCAGGGCCAGCTCGATGGCCGGCACCGAAGCTCGCACGCGGGTGTCTTCGGTGATGTTGCCCGCATCGTCCAGCGGCACGTTCAGGTCGGCGCGGATGAACACGCGCTTACCCTCGGCTTGGCCTTGGGCGACGAGGTCTTCGAATCGGATGATGTTCATGGTGACTGCCGCGACCGCGGACGGTGAAGGGTGCAGGGAAATCTCAGGACAAAACCCGTCGATTATAGGAAACCCACCCCGCGCGTGGGCTCACCACCCCACCCCCAGCTTGAGCGCCAGGAAAATGGCCATGCCCACCACGATGGTGCTCAGCATGTCCTTGCGCCACCAGGCCCAAGCCGCCGCGATGGGCGCCGCCACCCAGCGGGCGTCTTGCCATCCCACCGGCGCATGGCCCTGCACGAACCACAGGTCCGGCACGATGATGGCCGCCAGTGCCGCCAGCGGCGCGTACTTCAGGCCACGCACCACGGCGTCGGGCAGGGTCAGGGGACGCTCGCTGAGGAAGAAGAACGCACGGGTCACCGCCGTGAGCACCACCAGCCCGAGCACCGCCAGGTGCATGAGCCACTCGGACATCATGGGGTGGTCCTCTCTGGGGCATGCCGCTCCATCCACAACCCTGCGCCCACGGCGACCAGCACCGCCACCACGATGTGCAGCCTGAACGGCACGCCATGGCACACGATGGCCGCCACGCCAGCCAAAGTGGTGGCCACCGCACTGATGCGGTCCTTCAGCAACGTGATCAACAGCGCCAACAAGGCCAAGGTGCCAGCGAACGCCAAACCCCAGGAAGTTGGCACTTGCGCCGCGAACGCGATGCCCGCCAACGACGCCAAATTCCAGCTCGCCCAGTTCACCAACGCCGCGCCCGCGAAGTACGCCAAAGGCGCCGGATGCTGCGGCCCGGCGGGTTCGCCTTGGCCATGCCTGTGCACGGTCAGCACGTAGGTCACATCGGCGCTCAGATAGCCTGCCATCAGGCGCCAGCGCAAAGGCAGGCAGAGCATGTGCGGCCGCAATTGCGCGCTGAAAATGACGAAGCGCAGGTTCACGCACAAGGCGGTCATCCAGACCACCCACAGCGGCGCTCCGACCACCATCAAAGGCACAGCCGACAGCTGGGCACTGGCCGCAAACACCCCCAGGCTCATGGCAAGCACCACGCTCAAAGGCAGGCCGGAAGTCGTCATGGCCACACCCGTGACCAAACCCCAGGCCATCATCCCAGGCGCCACGCGTGCCATGTCGCGCATGCCCTGGCGGCATTCAGGATCGCGCCAGATCCGCGCATCCAAAAGAGAGCGCAAAGGCGCAACCGTGTTCATGACCGCATTGTGCCGCGTTCACCGAATCCGACCGGATGGCCCTCTCAATGCCCCGCGGCCTTGCCCTTGCCAGCCTTGGCGGCCTTGGGGTCCTCCTCTGCGTCCGCATCCTCTTCGTCGTCCGCAGACTTCTTCGGCGCAGGTTTGGACGCCCCGGGCGCGGGACGAGGGACCACAGGCGCCACACCCTCCAGCTTGTTCTCGCGCATGTATTCGTCCATCTCGCGCCAACCGGCGAACACAGAGGCTTTCTCCGCCTTCGGGTTCAAGGTGTAGCAGTCTTCAATGGCACGCAGGGCATGGCGGCAGGCGCTGCCCACCGCCTTGGCATCCGCCACCTGGCGTTCTGCTGCCTTCTGAGGTGTGTCGATGCCCAACTGGTCGCAAGCAGCCAGCCAAGGCCCACAGAGCGAGAGCAGCAACACCAAACTCATCCGGCGCAACGACGCGAGCCGGTTCGGTACGAGAGCACAAAAGAAAACAAACATCGACACCACCCAGAGGGCGCGGATGCCCTCCCATGCAGTGATGTCGGCAGCGCACGCCGAGGCTTGAGCTTCAGTGGATCAAGCGATCCTCATCGTCCACAAACAGCTCGTCCAGGATGAGCGCATCGGGCTCCTCGCCCAGGCTCCAAAACACCAGCAACACCAGCACCTTGAAATCGTCCAGGGCAACCGGCCCCCGGGGCACGGCCAACACACGGTCAAGCACCACCTCGCGCAAAGTGGGCGTCAACACGCCAGCGCCGACCAAGAAGTGCAGAAATCCCAAGGCCTCAGGCCCCAAGCGCTCAAGCTCTGCGTCCACAAAAACCCGGATGCTGTTGGGCGCAGGCAGGCAAGAAGTCTCCTGCGTCAAGGCATTCAAACCATCCAGCCACGTCAAAGCCTCGCTGATTTCGTCGGCCTCGAAGCCAACCGCAGACAACTTGCGCGTCAGCTGCCCGGATTCGGGGCAAGCGTCAGGGCGCCAGTAGTGCTCGTACAGGTAAACAAGGACGTCGAACATGGATCCACTATAGCGCAAGCACCCAGCCAGATGCCCGCAGGGGACATCTCAAACGCACCTCTCACAGGTGCATCGGATGAAGGCGGGACTGAACT
>CAIQIL010000500.1 GCA_903871865.1 uncultured Burkholderiales bacterium | reverse complement strand
TCGATGACCTTGTGGTCGTCGATGTGCTTGGGCAGGGGCAACTGGACCAGGATGCCGTGGATGGACGGGTCGTTGTTGAGCGCCTCGACGCGGGCCAGCAGTTCGGCCTCGGTCATGGTGGCCTCGTACTTCTCCAGCACCGACTTGAAGCCGGCGTCCTCGCACGCCTTGACCTTGTTGCGCACATAGACCTGGCTGGCCGGGTTGTCGCCCACCAGGACGACGGCCAGACCAGGCTTCGTGCCCTTGGCCGTGAGCGCGGCGGCGCGCTGGGCGACTTCGCCACGCAGTTGCTTGGACAGGGCGTTGCCGTCGATGAGTTGGGCGGTCATGGGGTGGGCTCCGAGGGGCTTGAGGTTCAGGAATGGAAAAAGGCCGCGGTCGGCGGCCTTCCATCGTGCGCAGCGCCGGGGCGCTGACCCAGATTTACTTGGTGGCGCCGGCGGCAGGGGCGTTGGCGCCGAGGGCGATTTTCAGCAGGTCGGCCACGGTGTTGGCGTTGAGCTTTTCCATCACGTTGGCGCGGTGGGCTTCCACCGTCTTGATGGAGATCCCCAGGTCATCGGCGATCTGCTTGTTCAGGCGGCCGGCGACGATGCGCTCCAGCACCTGGGCCTCGCGGGTGGTCAGGCGCGACAGCAGGGCTTCGCGGCTGGCGGCTTCCTGCGATTGCGAGAAGGCGCTGCGGGCCTGGTCCAGCATGCGCTCGACCAGGGCGACCAGGGCGTCTTCCTTGAAAGGCTTCTCGATGAAGTCCATCGCGCCCTTCTTCATGGTGTTCACGGCCATGGGCACGTCGCCGTGACCGGTGATGAAGACGATGGGCAGCGGAGACTTGCGCTCCAGCAGCTTGTCTTGCAGCTCCAGGCCGCTCATGCCGTCCATGCGGATGTCGGCGATCAGGCAGGCGACTTCGCGGGGGTCGAAGCGGGCGAGGAAGGACTCGGCCGATTCGAAGCAGCGCACGCGGTAGTCCTTGCCCTCCAGCAGCCATTGCAACGAGTCGCGCACGGCCTCGTCGTCATCCACCACGTACACAGTGCCTTTTTTGGGGATCAAGCTCATGGGTTGTCGGCAAGCAAATCGTTGGAGGGAGGCAGGCCCGAGTCGGCGAAGTCGGCCACGGCGCCGTTGTCAACGGGCAGGGTGAATGTGAAACGACACCCTGTCACCGATGGTCCATTGTAGATGTTCTCTGCCTTGATTCGGCCATGGTGGGACTCGATGATGGACCGGCAAAGACTCAGGCCTATCCCTAATCCCTCGGCCTTGGTCGAGTGGAAAGCCTCGAACAGGCGGGCCAGCATGTCTTCTTTCATGCCCGGGCCGCCGTCGGTCACGGAGAACTCGACGACCTGGCCTTGCTCTTCGGTTTTGCGCAGTTGCACGCGGAGGTCGATCAGGCGACGCGACTGTGGCATCTGTGCCGAATCGATGGCCTCTGCTGCATTTTTCAGCAAGTTCAGCAGCACCTGCTCGATCAGGATGGGATCGGCCATCAGCGGCGGCAGGCGGTTGGCCACGGCCGTGTTGAGCGTGACGCGGCGGCGCTTCATCTCGAAGACGGCGAGTTCCAGCACGGCGTCGGTGATGTCGCGCACGCGGCAGGGCTGGCGTTGCGGCTCGGAGCGCTTCACGAACTGGCGGATGCGGTGGATGATCTGCCCCGCCCGCTGCGCCTGGCGCGAGGTTTTTTCCAGCGCGCCGACGAGCTGTTCGTTGTCGATGCTGCCGGCCTGCACGCGGCTGATCATGCCGCTGCAGTAGTTGGAGAT
>CAIQIL010000499.1 GCA_903871865.1 uncultured Burkholderiales bacterium | reverse complement strand
ACTCGCCCACAGCCTTCAATGCCGCGAAGTGCACCACGGCCTGGATGCCGCCGAAGCGCTCCTGGGCCAGCGCGAAGCAGCGGTCCATCACGGCGGCGTCGCGTACATCGCCCTGGACGAACACCGGCTCACGGCCGCTGATCGTGGTCAGGCGGTCCAGCACGCGCGGCGAGCTGTTGACCAGGCTGTCCACCCCGATCACGTCGTAGCCCGCCTCCTGGGCGGTGAGCCACATGTGGGAGGCGATGTAGCCGGTGGCACCGGTCAGCAAAATGCAAGGCATGGAGCGCTCCGCGGTTGCCCGCTCAATCAACGGTCAAGGGTCGAGGGTGAAGTTGGCGCCGCAGTCCACGGCATGGCCGTTGTAGCGGGGACGGCTGACATCGGCAGATTGCTTGTAGAACTGCAGCGAGCAGTTCACGCCCAGCCAGCGGTAAGCCGCGTAATTCGTGGACCAGCTCAGGGACTGCAAGTGGCTGTTGGAACTGCTGGAGAAAGCATTGTTGCCAATGATGAACTGGTCCACAAATGCGTTGTTGCTGGTCGAGCGGTCTCTGGCGTTGGTCTGCTCGTAGCGCGTGAAGCCATAAGACAGCCCTGTCGAAATCTTGCCGGTGATGGGCGCCGAAGCCGACAGGTTCAGCGAGGTGGTGATGGTGTCCAGCGCCACGTTTTGCACCGAGCGCACATTGCCCCCCAAAAACGTGAAGCCTTGCGCCTCCTGGAACCGGTCGGCATTGGTCGCCCGCGTCAGGTTCAAACCATACGAGATGCGCCCGCGCGGCGTGTAGCCCCAACCCAGCGAGCCCGTCACGGCCTGGATGCGACGCCCACCTGTGAGGCCCTGTTCGGTCTCGCGCCGGCTCAGCAAGGCATTGAGGTTGCTCAGGCCCGTCACCTGCCAGTTCACGGTGAAATCCAGGTTCTTGTCCTTGGCTTCACCGATCGAGCTGTTATTGGGATAGCGGGTGCGCACCCAGCGCGGGCCCACGCCGAAGTTCAGCAAATCAGAGGCGTTGTAGATCAGGCGCAAGCCCTGGGAGCTCTGCCGCGAGTTCTGGAACTGGAACAGCGATTCCGAGTAGTTCTGGCGGTTGTTGTCGAAGGTGCCCAAGATCGCCCAGGTGCCGCCATTGCCATACTGCACGTTGCCGCCCAAGCTGCGGTAGTGCCGGA
Source organism: uncultured Burkholderiales bacterium (assembly GCA_903871865.1). GTDB lineage: Bacteria > Pseudomonadota > Gammaproteobacteria > Burkholderiales > Burkholderiaceae_C > Aquabacterium. The sequence continues at coordinate 2,062 of CAIQIL010000499.1, read as the reverse complement.
TGTTGCGCAACAGGCGGTTGTTGATGGGGTTGTCCTGGGGCGCGTTCAAGCTGGTGGAATCGCCCGCGTTCAAGGACGCCGACCAATTGGACGCGAACTGCGAGCTCACACCGGCATTCAGGTCCTTGGCGTCGTTGTCCAGGCGGCTGAACTGGTCGTAGCGTGCGCGCGCAAAACGGGCCGATGCACGGTACACCTGGCGCCCATAGGCCTTGTTGAAATTGCCTTGCACGGCGGTCGTGCTGACCGTGTCGCTCTGGGCATCGGTCGTGCGCAGCAGGTTGCTGTCACGGCGCAGGTTCTGCGACAGGGTCAGGGACAGTGGGGTGTCCTCTGCGTGCACAGCGGCGGGCATGGCCACCAGGACACCGCAGCACGCCATCGCGGCCCAGGCCAGAGCGCGCGGCACCGGCATGTTCGAAGATGTGGACAGGCTCTTCACGCTCACCTCGACTGTTTGTTGGGGGAAGGACGCAAGCTCATGGGATGCTCAGGCGGCGCTCAGTAAGCGTTGCGGTCGAACAGCATCAAGCGGATGGTGCGGATGATGATCTGCAGGTCCAGGCCCAGAGACCAGTTGCGCAGGTACTCCAGGTCGAACTCCACCCGCGCCTGCATCTTCTCGATGGTTTCCGTCTCGCCGCGGTAGCCATTGACCTGGGCCCAGCCCGTGATGCCCGGCCGCACCTTGTGACGCACCATGTACGACTTGATGATGCGCCGGTATTCCTCGTTGTGGGCCACGGCGTGCGGGCGCGGCCCGACGATGCTCATGCGCCCCTGGAGCACGTTGATGAACTGCGGCAACTCGTCCAGCGAGGTCTTGCGGATGAAGGCGCCGAAAGGCGTGATGCGCGAATCGCCCTTGGTCGCTTGCTTGACCACCGCGCCGTTGTCCTGCGTGCGCATCGAGCGGAATTTGTAGACGATGATTTCCTCGCCATCGAGGCCATTGCGCTTCTGGCGGAAGATGACCGGCCCGGGCGACGACAGCTTCACGCCGATGGCCACGCCCACCAACAAGGGCAGGATCAGCACCAGGATGATGCTGGCCAGGATGATGTCGGAGACGCGCTTGACCAGCTCGTTGGTGCCGGTGAAAGGCGTTTCGCAGATGCCGACCACGGGCACGCCGTTCATGTCCTGCAAGCGCCCCTGGATGATGCTGATGCCGAACACATCGGGCACGAAGTACAGCGAGGCGGTCGTGCCCTGCACGGCTTCGAGCAGCTCGACGATGCGCGGCTGCGAGCCCAGCGGCAGCGTGATGTACACCTCGTGGATGCCATGCGCGTACACGTAATTGGCGACGTCGCGCAGGCCGCCCAAGCGCATGCTGACGGCCTCGGGCAGCACGCGGCTGTCGGTGCGGTCGTCGAAGTAGCCGACGAACTCCACGCTCTGGTCGCGGTTGCTCTGCAGCGCGCGGGCCACCTTGCCGCCCAGCGGGCCGGCGCCCACGACGATGGCGCGGCGGCGGGCGCCCGGCTGTGCCGCCTGGTGCTTGAGGACGGCCTTGCCGATCAGCACGGCCACCCACTGCACCACCGGTGTGACCGCCGCCCAGGTCAGCATCACGTCAAAGTCAAAGAAGAGCAGGCTGTTGGTCGCGTAACCGCACAGCCACAGGATGGCCAGCATGGACACCCAGGAGCCGACGATGTCGATGAGGGCCTCCAGCTTGGAGACCTCGAAACGGTTGCGCCCCGGGAAGGTCAGGGCGAACACCAGCAGGCACAAGGCCATGGCCGCACGCCCCATGGGCTCTTCGCCATAGGCCATCGACCCCGTCAGCGTGGCCACCGTGATGAATGGCTCCAGGAATGCCGCCACGAACGAGGTGACCGACTGCGGGGCGTTGAAGAAGGTGCGGTTGTAGTTGCGGTTGTTGAACATGGATACCAGGAGCGCTGCCAGAATCAGGAACAAAGCACGACGCCGCACCATGCTGGGCCGCCGGCTCGCCCCCATCAACAGGGGCCGTGAGCCAGCCAGCACGTGCCTGGCACACCGCCAGACACTGTACCGATCGAACATTGTGGATCAAAAAAGATGACAGATT
>CAIQIL010000498.1 GCA_903871865.1 uncultured Burkholderiales bacterium | reverse complement strand
CAGGTGACGGCCATCGGCAGTCACCAGGCCCATGGCCACGGGGATCACGACAGGGGCCTTGACCGGCTGCCCGGGCGTGGCCACGCAGCTCTGCGACAAGGTCAGGGTGTAGATCTGGTTGGCGGCGTCGTACACGCCATCGGCCTTCACGCGCGGCGTGCCTGCCTGGGCGTACCAGCGCTTGAACGCGTCCAGGCGACGTGCCAGCTCGCTGCCCGGGTTGGCATCGGCCACGGCCTGGGCGAAGTCGTCGCAGGTCACGGCCTGGCCGTCGTGGCGCTCGAAGTACAGGGCCATGCCCTGGGCAAAGCCGGCATCGCCCACCAGGGTGTGCATCATGCGTACGACCTCGGCACCCTTCTCGTAGACGGTGGCGGTGTAGAAATTGTCGATGGCCAGGTAGCTGTCGGGGCGCACCGGGTGGGCCATCGGGCCCGCGTCCTCAGGGAACTGCAGCTGGCGCAGGGTGCGCACGTCTTCGATGCGCTTGACGGCACGGGCGCTGGGGCTGCCGGCCATGTCCTGGCTGAACTGCTGGTCGCGGAAAACGGTCAGGCCTTCCTTGAGCGAGAGCTGGAACCAGTCGCGGCAGGTCACGCGGTTGCCGGTCCAGTTGTGGAAGTACTCGTGGGCGACGACGCTTTCGACGTTGCCGAAGTCCACGTCGGTGGCGGTGGCCGGGTTGGCCAGCACGAACTTGGTGTTGAAGATGTTCAACCCCTTGTTCTCCATCGCGCCCATGTTGAAGTCGCTCACGGCCACGACCATGAAACGCTCCAGGTCCAGGCTCAGGCCGAAGCGGGCCTCGTCCCAGGCGATGGACGCGATCAGCGAGTTCATCGCGTGCTCGGTCTTGTCGAGGTCACCGGCGCGCACGTAGATCTGCAGCAAGTGGTCCTTGCCGGCGCGGGTGCGGATGCGCTGCTCGCGGCGCACCAGGTCGGCGGCCACCAGGGCGAACAGGTAGCAAGGTTTCGGATGCGGGTCTTCCCACACCGCGAAGTGCTTGCCGCCCTCCAGCTGGCCCTCTTGCACCAGGTTGCCGTTGGACAGCAGCACGGGGTACTTGCGCTGGTCGCCCTTCAAGGTCACCTTGTAGGTGGCCATGACGTCGGGGCGGTCCAGGAAATAGGTGATGCGGCGAAAGCCCAGGGCCTCGCACTGCGTGAAGAAGCCACCGCTGCTGGTGTACAGGCCCGACAGCTGGGTGTTCTTCTCGGGCGCACAGGTGCTGCGGATCTCCAGGCTGAACAACTGCTGCGGCAGGTTTTCCAGCACCAGCTGGCCACCCTCCGTGCGGAAGGAGACCGGCTCGCCATCGACCAGCACGCGCGTGAGGTTGATGTCTTCGCCGTCCAGGCGCAGGGGCGCGCCGGGCTGTGCCGGGTTGGGTGCCACGGTCATCTTGTTGATGACCAGGGTCTTGGCCGGGTCCAGATCGAAGGTCAGGTCGACCGTCTTGATCCAGAACGCCGGTGCCGCATAGTCTTCGCGGCGAATCAGCGGAGCGCTGCCTTCACGCATGGGGTGTCCCTTTTGAGGTGAATCCGTGTGGCTGACAGGTGTCAGATGCCTTGCTTGAGGCTGGCTTCGATGAACTGGTCGAGGTCGCCGTCGAGCACCTTCTGGGTGGCCGAGACTTCGACGTTGGTGCGCAGGTCCTTGATGCGGCTGTTGTCCAGCACGTAAGAGCGGATCTGGTGGCCCCAGCCCACGTCGGTCTTGCTGTCTTCGAGCTTTTGCTGCTCTTCCTGGCGCTTGCGCAGCTCGTGGTCGTACAGGCGCGAACGCAGGCGCTTCCAGGCCACGTCGCGGTTGCTGTGCTGCGAGCGGCCATCCTGGCACTGCACCACGATGCCCGTGGGGATGTGGGTCAGGCGCACGGCCGAGTCGGTCTTGTTGATGTGCTGGCCGCCGGCGCCCGAAGCGCGGAAGGTGTCGGTGCGCACGTCGGACGGGTTGATGTCGATCTCGATCGAGTCGTCGATTTCCGGGTACACGAACACCGAGGCGAAGGAGGTGTGGCGGCCGCCCGACGAGTCGAACGGCGACTTGCGCACCAGGCGGTGCACACCGGTCTCGGTGCGCAGCAGGCCAAAGGCGTACTCGCCATCGACCTTGATGGTCGCGCTCTTGATGCCGGCCGTGTCGCCTTCGGTGATGTCTTCCACCGTGGCCGTGAATCCCTTGCGCTCGGCATAGCGCACGTACTGGCGCAGCAGCATGTTGGCCCAGTCGCAGGCCTCGGTGCCACCGGCGCCGGCCTGGATGTCCACGAAAGCGGGCAGCGGGTCGGCCGGCTTGTTGAACATGCGGCGGAATTCCAGGTCGCCCACACGGGCGGCTTGCGTTGCCACGTCGGCGGCGATGGCCTCGATGCCCTCGATGTCACCTTCGGCCTTGGACGTGTCGAACAGCTCGGCGTTGTCGGCCAGGCCTGTCTGCAGCTCAGAGATGGTCAGGACGACGTTCTCCAGCGCCTTCTTCTCTTTGCCCAACTCCTGTGCGCGCTTGGGGTCGTTCCAGACGGCGGGGTCT
>CAIQIL010000497.1 GCA_903871865.1 uncultured Burkholderiales bacterium | reverse complement strand
GAGTTGCTGCATGCGTTCGGCCAGCAGGTCGGCACGGCGGATGGGCACGATGAACCCGGCCTCGCCATGCTGGAACAGGTCGGCGGCGCCGGTGTGTTCGGTGGCGATGACGGGGCAGCCGCAGGCCATGGCTTGCGCCATCACCAGGCCGAAGCCATCTTCGATGCTGGGCAAGACCAGTGCGTGGCTGGTGCTCATGCGCTCGCGCAGCGCGGGCCAGTCCAGGTGGCCCAGCAGCGCGATGCCGTCCGACCACAAACCTGCCTTGCGCATCTGCTCGACCAGGCTGGCCGGGAAGCTGCCCGCGAACAGCAGGCGCTTGTGCGGGTGCTGGAAGCGTTGGAAGGCCTTGAGCAGGTAAGGCACGCCTTTGCGCAGGCTGGCGCCGCCGGCAAAGAGGATGTCGAACTGGCCGGCCTGGGGCTGGCCGGTGGGGCGGAAGTCCGTCAGGTTCACGCCGTAAGGCAGGCAGCGCACTTTGTGGGCCGGGACGCCTTGCGCGATGAAGGTGTCGGCGCTGAAGCGCGACGGCACGGTGATGCAGTCGGCCTCGGCGTATTCGGCCTCTTCCTGCGCGATGGTGCGCGGATCGGTGTCGTCGTTCGCCTGGCCCCACAGGGCGTGTTCTTGCGCGATCAGTTCGTGCTGGCTGCGGATGTGGCTGGAGCCGCGGTCGCACACATAGCGAGCGCCTTGCTGGCGTGCCTGGCGGCCACTGTGCAGCGCCGAGCCCGACAGACCGACAAAGACATCGCAGGCTGGCAGGTGGCGCGCGGTGTGGCGGTCGAAGGTGACGTAGCTCAGGCGCTCGCACAGGCGCATGAAGCGCGCACCCAGCCACGGCCGGCGGGCCAGCACCATGTAGGGCGTGCGCAGCCAGGGGAAGGTGTGGATGAGCGCGTCGGGCAATTGCTCGTGACGCAGCTTGAAGCGCGGGTAGCCCGAGAAGATGCCGGCCAGCATGCCGCGCTGGTGCAGCTCACGCGCCAGGTCGAAGGTGTGGAACTTGCCGATGACCGACAGGGCGACCTGCATGCCTCAGCCTCCCGCCAGCAGCGATTGGTACAGGCGGATGGCCGATTCACCGTATTGCTGCCAGCCGCCGGCCTGTTGCACGCGCTTCAGGGCGAGTTGGCCCATGTGGCTGCGCAACTCCGGCTGGTCGGCCAGGGCTTGGAGCCGTTCGGCGATGAGGTCGGGGCGGCGGATGGGCACGATGTGGCCTTGCACGCCGTCCTCGAAGAGGTCTTCGGCACCGGTGTTCGTGGTGGCGACCACCGGGCAGCCGCAGGCCATGGCTTGCGCTTGCACCAGGGCCAGGCCTTCTTCGATGCTGGGCAGCACCATGGCATGGGCGCGGCTCATGATGTCTTTGAGGCGCTCTTGCGGCACATGGCCCACCAACTGGTGCTCGTCAGACCACAGGCCCATGCGCTGCAGCACTTCGACGAACTGCGGCGACCAGGTGCCCACGAAGCTCAGGCTCTTGCGCGGGTGCTTCACGCGGCGGAAAGCTTCGAGCAGGTCGGGCACGCCTTTGCGCAGGGTCAGGGCGCCGACGAAGATCACATCGAAGCGGTCGGCCGCGGGGGCTTGCGTGGGCTGGAAGCGGCTCAGGTTCACGCCATAGGGCAGCACGCGGACCTTGTCTGGCGACACGCCGTGCTCGGTGAAGCTGCGCTTGTTGAAGTGCGAGGGCACGGTGATGAGGTCGGCCTCGGCGTACTCGGCCTCTTCCAGCACGATGGTGCGCGGGTCGATGCCTTCGTAGGGCAGGGCCCAGCGTGCGTGCTCGTCGTGCAGCAGTTGGTTCTGTGTGCGGATGTGCGTGGAGCCGCGGTCGCACACGTACTTGATGCCGCGCTGGCGGGCGCGGCGCCCGGTCTTGTTGGCGAAGCTGGAAAGGCCCACGAACACATCGCAATCGGGCAGTTGCCGCGCCACGTGGGCGTCGAAGCTCAGGCGGTTGATGAGATCGGAAGAGCACACGTCT
>CAIQIL010000496.1 GCA_903871865.1 uncultured Burkholderiales bacterium | reverse complement strand
GGGACGTGCTCAAGGGCAAGGACCAGGGCGGCCTCAGCCTCGTCGTGCCGGCGGCCGACCTGCGCCAGGCCGCGCACCGCATCGCCGATGACATCTTTGAGAAGCTCACCGGTGACCGCGGCGCTTTCGCCACCCGCATCGCCTACGTCAGCAAGTCCGGCGGCAAACACCACCTGCTCGTGGCCGATTCGGACGGCGAGGGCGCGCAAAGCCCTCTGACCAGCCCCCAGCCCATCATCTCGCCGGCCTGGGCGCCGGATGGCCGCCAGCTGGCTTACGTCTCCTTCGAAACGGGCAAGCCCGTGGTGGTGGTGCAGGACGTGTCCTCGGGCCGTCGCCGCGTGGTGGCCGGCTTCAAGGGCAGCAACAGCGCGCCCGCCTGGTCGCCCGATGGCCGCCAGCTGGCCGTCACGCTCAGCCGCGAAGGCGGTTCGCAGCTCTACCTCATGGGCGCCGACGGCGATGGCGTCAAGCGCCTCACGCAGAGCGGCGCCATCGACACCGAGGCCGCCTGGTCGCCCGATGGCGCCAGCATCTATTTCGTCAGCGACCGTGGCGGCGGACCCCAGATCTACCGCATCGCGGCCGGTGGTGGCACGCCCCAGCGCGTCACCTTCAGTGGCGCCTACAACATCAGCCCGGCCTTGAGCCCGGACGGCAAGTGGATGGCCTATGTCTCGCAGGTGTCGGGCGGCTACCGCGTGCACCTGATGGACTTGGCCTCGGGCGCCGTCAAGGCCCTGACCGACACCCGCGACGACGAAAGCCCGAGCTTCGCGCCCAACAGCCGCCAGGTCATCTACGCCACCCGCTCACAAGGCCGCGAGGTGCTCATGACCACCACGCTGGACGGCCGCATCAAGGCGCGCCTGGCCACCAACGTGGCCGATGTGCGCGAACCCGTCTGGGGCCCCTACCTGCAGCCCCGCCGCTGAGCACTTGTCTCAGCCGCCTCACGCTTCTCTCTGATACCTCTGCCTTCCCTCAACAGGAGCCACACCATGCAACGCCAGCCCAACCGCCTCACCACCCGTTTTGCGCCCCGTTTCGCCTTGATGGGCGCCATCGCTGCCGCGGCCCTGCTGTCGGCTTGCGGCTCCAGCGTCAAGCTCGATGAGAACGCCGGCAAGCCCGCGCCCATTTCGGACGCGTCCACCAAGTCCAGCCAGGCCGACGCCAATGCCAACGCTGCCTCCAACGTCAACCAGGTCGTGCTGACGCCCAAGGACGACGACGCGATGGCCGGTGGCCTGACCCGCGTCATCTACTTCGACTTCGACAGCTTCGTGGTGAAGGAAGAGTTCAGCGCTGCCATCGACGGCCACGCCAAGCGCCTGACGGCCAACAAGGGCAAGAAAGTCATCGTCGAAGGCCACACCGACGAGCGCGGCGGCCGCGAGTACAACCTCGCCCTGGGCCAGAAGCGCGCCGAGGCCGTGCAGAAGTCCCTGACCCTGCTGGGCGTGTCGGCCGACCAGGTCGAAGCCGTCAGCTTCGGTGAAGAGCGCCCGGCCGTGACCGGCGCCAGCGAAGAGGCCTGGGCCAAGAACCGCCGCGCCGAGATCAAGGACCGCTGATGCAAGCCCCCGCCATGGCCCGCCGCCCCGGCCCCCGATGGTCTGCCGCCTGGTCTGGCTGGGCGGTGGTGATGGCCGCTGCCCTGAGCCCGATGGCCTGCCCGATGGCGGCGCACGCCGGCGTCTTCGATGACGACGAGGCCCGCCGCGCCATCCTGGACCTGCGTCAGCAGCGCGCCCAGGACAGCGAATCGGCGAACGCGCAGATCAAGGCCCTGAGCGCCCAGGTGGACGTGCTCAAGCGCAGCTTGCTGGAGATGAACAGCGCCATCGAGCAGCTGCGCAGCGAGCTGGCCGCCTCCCGCGGTGGCAGCGAGGTGTTGCAGCGCGATGTGGCCGAATTGCAGCGCAAGCAAAAGGATGTGCAAACGTCTTTCGACGAACGTGTGCGCAAGCTCGAGCCCCAGACCATCACCCTGGACGGCAAGACCTTCCAGGCCGATGCCGAAGAAAAGCGCGACTTCGACGAGGCCCTGGCCCGCTTGCGTGCGGCCGACTTCGGCGCAGGTTCCGCCGCCCTCAACGGCTTCCTCAAGCGCTACCCCAACACGGGCTACCGCGAGTCGGCGCAATACTGGCTGGGCAATGCTTACTACGGCCTGCGCGACTACAAGGACGCCATCGTGGCCTTCAAGGCCCTGGTGGACAGCGCGCCCCAGCACGCCCGCACGCCAGAAGCCTTGCTGTCGATCGCCAACTGCCAGGTGGAGTTGAAAGACAACGACGCGGCCCGCCGCTCCCTGGAGCAAATCGTCAAGCAGTACCCGCAGACCGAAGCCGCGCAGGCCGCACGCGACCGCCTGTTGACGATGTCGTCTGCGCCTGCGGGCAAATCGTCCCGCAAGGGCAAGTGAGCGTTGCGCTTGGCTGACATCGACCTGCTGGCCCAGGCCAGCCTGCCGGACCCCGAGCGCCGCTTCGGTGGCCTCAGGCGCTTGCACGGTGTGGACGGGTATGCCCGCCTGCGCGCCGCCCGCATCGCGGTGGTGGGCGTGGGCGGTGTGGGGTCCTGGACGGCCGAAGCCCTGGCGCGCAATGGCGTGGCCCGGTTGGTGCTGATCGACCTGGACCACATCGCCGAATCCAACATCAACCGCCAGGTGCACGCGCTGGAGACCACCCTGGGCCAGGCCAAGGTGCAGGCCCTGCGCGAACGCATCGCGCTCATCCATCCCGATGGCGACGTGCAGGCGGTCGAGGACTTCATCGACGATGCCAATGTGGCCGAACTGCTGCAGGCGGATGCCATCGACGGTGTCATCGATTGCTGTGACCAGGTGCGTGCCAAGGCGGCCATCGCGGCCTGGGGCGCGCAGCATGGCGTGCCCGTGGTCAGTGTGGGGGCGGCCGGTGGCAAGTGCCGCCCGCAAGACGTGGAGGTGCTCGATCTGGCCGAGGTTACGCACGACCCACTGCTGGCCAGCTTGCGCCAGCGCCTGCGCCAACGCCATGGCGGTGCGCGCAAAGGCCCGATGGGCCTGAGCTGCGTGTTTTCGCGCGAGGCGGTGCGTCCGCCGCAAGACCGTTGCGACTTGCCCGAGACGGGCGATGCGCTCGCAACGGATGGTTCCTTGAACTGCGCGGGTTATGGCTCCAGCGTGATGGTCACGGCGACCTTCGGCATGGTGGCCGCGGCCGAGATGGTGGCCCGACTGCTGCGTTGAGGCCACACCTCACCGCATCGGTGTGTCACGCGCTGGTCATGTCGCCAGACTCAAGCTATAATCTTAGGCTTCGCTTGGGGTCGGTAGCTCAGTTGGTTAGAGCAGCGGACTTTTAATCCGTTGGTCGAGGGTTCGAGTCCCTCCCGACCCACCAAGATGAAAAAACGACGAGACGGTGACAACGCTCGAAAAATCTGGACAAATCTTGGTTTTTGTGTGTAGAATCTAAGTCTTCGCTGATTGCAGAAATGCAGTTGGCAACGCTGCTGAAGCGTCAAGCATCAGAGCGGGCTCTTAGCTCAGTTGGTAGAGCAGCGGACTCTTAATCCGTTGGTCGAGTGTTCGAGTCACTCAGGGCCCACCAAAATTTCAAAAGCCACCCAGACAGTTGTCAGGGTGGCTTTTTTGTTGGGTCTCCTGGCACAGCTGACAGGGTGCATGGCACGCGCATGTCGCTCATGCCGCGCCATGCGCTCATGCGTACGCGTTGACCTTCGTGCCCACCGAGCCTCCGGTGGCGAGTTTCGGCTGCTGGGGCAGGCTGTCGAGCAAGGGCTGCACGCCGGCTGCCTGGCTGTTCAGTGCTTTCTTGAGCACGGCCATCTGCACTTCGGTCGCGGTGCTGCTTTGCGCGGCCGAAGTTGCGGCTCGCACGGATGGGTCGTTGCCGATGTTCATGTCGGGGCCTCGTGTTGGATGTGCATGGACACATCGACGGGTGTCGGTGTGTTTGCCATGAACTTGAGCGGGCGCGGCACACAGCCATTGCAAGCCGGTCGCATTGCACGCATGCGACGCGGATGCGGGAAGCCCCGGTGTGGGGCGCGTCGGCCTCAGGCTAACCTGCAACTGCACGCAAATTTTGCACACACGCTGCCCGAGCCCGAGTTGTGGTGTGCATCGCTGCCTGTGTTCAGCCTTTCGGGCCTTCAGTGCGCGCCCTGCACGGCCGAAATCCTGTGTACCTCATGCCCCCATAGACTGCCCATGCCCCGCGGCTTGTCCAACAGGAACCCCACACCGATGCGCTTGAGCGATGCAGCGGACCCGCCCGGGGCGGTGCGCGAGGCGATGCCTTGGGAGGTGTCTGATGCGCGGTGGCGGGATGTGTCGGGCATGGTGAACATCGTGGTGGCTGCCGCAGCCCAAGGGAGCTTTGCGCCGGCCTTCCTCGATGTCCGCTACCAGATCGGGCTGGCTTTGCAGCTCTTCTCCGCGGTGTTGCGTGGGCGCGTGGCGGTGCGTGGTCAGCCGGCCACGCCGGTGACGGTTCGGGTTGTCAGGCTGGGCCGGGAGGTGCAAGGCTTTGCCCTGGTGCGTGAGTTTCCCCATGCGGCTGCTGCGCCTCACCTGGAACTCCACCTGCTGGTGGTGGGGGCAGAGGCGCGCCGAAAGGGGGTGGGCGAGGCGCTGCTGCGTGACTGCGTGTCACGCCTGGCCGACGGGCAGGGCCTGTGGTTGTCCACCCTGACCCAGGCCGGTGCGATGAAGCGGCTGGTGCGCAAGTTGGGCGCGCATCCTCTGGGCGTGATGCATGCCTTGGGACGCAAGCAGCAACCCCTGGAGGCCTTTGTCTTTGGCAGCAGCGAGCCTGTGGGTTGGCAGCGGCTGCCCTGGCGTGACTGGCTGGGATCTGCGCATTGGCGCTGAGTCCGCGTGCATCACTGCGGTGCTCGGGCCAGCGCCGGTGGGCGTCACGGGACCCCGATTGGATCAAGGCAAGCGGCCAATCGCCCCGAAACACGCATCAACAAGGGCATTTGCGGGCCCAGACCCCGTGCCAAGGGGCTTGTGACGCGGCACAATACATTGCCCGACATTTGCGGGTGCATCCAGAAACTCATTCATGAACAAGACTGATCTCATCCAGCGTTTGGCTGACCAGCATCAACTGTCCAAGGCCGAGGCTGGCCGCATTCTGGACACGCTGCTCGACACCGTGGTGACCGCCGTCAAGAAGGGTGATTCCGTCACCGTTCCCGGCTTCGGCACCTTCAAGCAACACGCCCGTGCTGCTCGCAACGGCGTGAACCCCAGCACCGGTGAGAAGATCAAGATCGCTGCCGCCAAGCTGCCGAAGTTCACCCCCGGTGCGACCTTCAAGGCCGCCGTGGACCCGAAGGCCGCTGCCCGCAAGGCTGGCGCAGCACCTGCCAAGAAGGCCGCAGCAGCCAAGAAGCCGGTGGCTGCCAAGAAGGCCAAGAAGGGTTGATCCCCTCAGGTCGGGCGGCGCGAGCTGCCCAGAGCGCACCCAACGCGCGGTGACCTTCGCAGGCGCCGCGCGTTTCTGTTTCTGTCTGTGCCAGACCTTTGCTTGCTTGGCCGAGAGGCGAGCTCAGGCAGCGAGGCTGTTCTTCTGGCGGCGGCGCGAGGCCATCTCGCGGCCCATGCCTTGCAAATCCCATGTGGCAATGCGCGCCTTGGCTTCCGGGTAGGCCAGGGACTCTTCCAGCGCCATGTGGTCCTGGTAGAGCGCCTGGAACACCGGCACGGCCAGGCGCAATTGTTCCAGGTTGAACCAGTTGTAGCCCGCGGCGATGGATTCGATTTGCGGCGCCAACTCCAGCCAGTCTTCTTCGATCCAGCCGTGGTCCTGCTGCAAGCGCATCGCAGCCTCCATCAGGCTGGCGTCGCCGCTGTTGAGCATCGTGGGGAAGATGTGGCGCTCTTCGTCCAGGTGGTGCTCGCGCGCCGTGTTCATGAAGAACAGGAAGATGTCGCGGGCCCAAGCTTGCGCCTGACCGTCGACGCCGTGCACTTCGATGTGCTCGATCAGTTCACTCAGCTTTTGCAGCGTGATCACCACCTGCTGGTGGCAGGTGTCCAGCACATCGAAGGGTTGCAGGGGGTGGACTGGCGGGTTCAGGGTGGTGGTCATGGCGGGCTCCAGTGCAATCGACGTTTCAGCGCTTGGCTGCTGGTCGATTCTGGACGCCCGCCCGGGTGTGGCCTTGCGCCACATCAAGATCCCTCGGGGTCAACTCTCAGGGTGCCACGACGTAGGGGCGGCTGGAGATGGGCTTGCTGCGCAGCTTGACGGCCACGTCGATGGTGATGGTGCCGAAGTCCACGATGTTGAGCACCTCGTCGGCGATTTCGGGCAATTCAAGCCCCTGCTTGAACACCTTCTTGCCCTCCGTCGTCAGGAAGAGCTTGTCCAGAATCTGTTTGCCAGTGATGCTCAAGGGGAACTGGTACTTCAGGCCGAGAGGCGTCCGCTCATGGAAGTCGAAGATCGGGGTCTTGTTCACGGTGGCCTGGCCCAACTGGGTGGCATCGGCCATGATTTTTTTGGCGTTGAAGTCGATGCTGAAATTGGCCAAGGTGACGCGCTTGGGTTGACCTGTGTCTTCGTTGATGCGGTTGAATTCCAGGGCCGAGCCTGTGGACGAGCCGCCGGAAATCTTGATGAGTTGCAGCGCGATGCTGGTCACTGGCAGGTTGTAGGCTCCCACCACGTTCGGCACCGAAGTGGCATTGCCCAGAGGCTTGAGGGTGATGCCGACGAGGTCGAAGCTGGCCAGGCCATCGTCCGAGAAAGCCTGCACCGCATTGGCCTGCAAGGCGTTGGTCGGGATGGTCAGCGTCAAGGCAGCTTGTGCCGACAGCGGGGCGGCCACGATCGCAGCGCCCAGTGCAAAAGCACGGATGGCGTGGTGTGCAAAGGTCTTTGTCATCTCGCGTCTCCAGGTGGTTGGGAGGGGCGCATCGCCTCGGTGGGCGACGTCTGATGACAGCGTAGGACGAGGCTTTGCTTAACCTGAAGGGGTTAACTCCGACCCGAGCGGCGTGTGTGGTGCAAAACCAGGGAAAACCTGATCGCGAAACGGGAAAGCCTGGAGAGGGTTAACGCGACAAACCCGTTTCAATGCGGTTCCGTTGATGTGAATCGAGAAGATGCCGTTTGTTGGTGACTTTTTTGACGCTGTTTATGGAATTTGGCAGACGTTGACCTGCTTGTCGATCAGCGTTCTCTGCGTGACGCAAGGTGAATCGACGGCAGTGTGCGTCAGAGGAAGCGCTCCAGCAGCTTGCGCGAGTGGCGGTCCAGGTCGGCCACTTGCGGCACACCGAACTGCATGCCTTGGCCCGAGGCGATGAGCAGGCGGCCACCCCCCAGACGGCGTATGTCGTCTTCGGTCTTGAGCACGAAGGTGGTGGGGCCGCGGTCGGTGTCCACCGACCAGGTGCTGGGCGTGG
>CAIQIL010000495.1 GCA_903871865.1 uncultured Burkholderiales bacterium | reverse complement strand
GATGAACTGCCGGCGCAGTTCGGCGCAGTGCAGGTGGGCGCGTTGCGCCATCACGGGGGTGGGCTGGTCGATCAGTTCCGCGAGTTCGCCTTCCAGCCCACCCAGTGCGTTCTTGAGGTCGTGCGCGATGAGCGCGAGGGCGTCGCTCATGGGGCTCAGCTTTGTGGGCTGGACGCGTCCAGCGTGCCCAGCGTTTCGCGGAAGTAGCGGCGCATCAGGGTGACGCGGTCGTGGCCGGGCAGCAGCTTGTCGAGGCGGTCGAGGTGGTCGCGGATGGTGCCGATGCGGGGTTCGTCCAGCGTCTTCTTCAGGCGCAGGGCCATGCACTGGATCTGCGCGGCTTGCAGCAGCACGCCGGTGTTTTCGGGGTACTCGTGCGCGGCGTTCTCGATGATGCTCACGGCGTCGTCGATGCGGCTGTCGCGCAGCAGCTTGCGGGCGTCGGTGACCATGTTCTGCATGCTGGCCGTGGCCGACTCGATGACGGCCGAGACCTTGTCCTCGTGGCCGGTGTCTTGCAGCGCCTTGGCGATCATCTGCTTGACCCGCAGGTTTTCGTGGTCGGCGCTGATGGCGTTGCCCAGCAAGGCCAGACCGGCTTCTTCGTTGCCGGCCATCAGTTCGGCCTTGGCCAGGGCCACGGTGGCGAAGTCGGCCTTGCCTTTGCCCAGGCTGGCGCGGGCCTTTTCCAAGGTGGCTTCGGCCTGCTCGGGCTGCCCGTTGGCCATCTCCACCTGGGCCTGCAGCGACAGGGACGTGGCGCCGAAGCCCGGGTGGTCTTTGTAGTGGTTCTTCGCGTCTTGCAGCACGCGCAGGGCCTCGCTGGGTTCGCCGATGTCCACCAGGGTCTGGGCCAGCAGCAGGTCGTCCTGTGCTTGGGCCACGATGGAGCCGCGGCTGGCTTTGGCGGCCTTGCTCAGGGCCTGTTTGGCCATGTCGAGGTCGCCATTGCGGTAGGCCGACTCGCCCACCATGCGGTGGCGGCGCGTGGAGGGCACGACCAGGGACGCATCGCGCAGCGTCCACAAGGCGCCCAGCGGGTCGCCGCTGGCTTCCTGCGATTCGGCGACGACGTCGTAGGCCGCGACCATTTTTTCGCCTTCGGGCGAGTCGATGATGTCTTGCGCCAGCCGGTGCGCTTCGTTGAAGCGGCCTGCGGCCTTGTGGGCGCGGGCCACGCCGAGGCGGGCCCACAGCAGGTCGGGGCGCACCTCCAGGGCCTGCTCGTACACCGCCTTGGCGTCTTCATGGCGACCCAGCTTGAGCAGCGTCTGCCCCTTGAGTTGCAGGGCGGACATGAACCAGCGGTTGCGCTGCGCGATCAGTTCGTCGCTGGCCTGCAGCGCGCCGTTCAGGTCGCTCTTGGCCAGGCGGGAGCTCACCGGCAGCAGGGCCTGGCGCTTTTCCAGCATGGCCTTGAGGCGGTCTTCGATGTCGCTGGCCGTGACGGGCTTGAGCAGGTAGGCGTCGGGGTGGTGCTCGGTGGTGGCGGCCACCGAGGCGTAGCTGCTCTCGGCCGTGATCATGAAGAACAGGCAATCGGCCGGCAGCAGGCCTTGCTCACGCACGTGTTCGAACAGCTGCTGGCCGTCGGTGCGGTGGTTCAGGTTGAAGTCGCACATGATCAGGCCGTACTTGTTGGCGCGGATCAGGCGGTAGGCGTCGTTCGCGTTCGATGCCACGTCCACACGGGTGATGCTGAGCAGCGCCAACTGGCCCCGCAGCGTCGTTTGCTGCACGGCCATGTCTTCGATGATCAATGCTTGTATGTGAGACAGCGAACCTTGATACGCCATGCGCGTCACCCTCTGGGCCCAAAGCCCTGGCCCTGTGGCGTGCGGATTGCACGGCCATCGGGACAGGCTGTCTGCCGTTTTCGGCATGTGGTGGCGTCAACTTGAGCACACCAGCCCAGCCGTGACAGGCCGCATGGTGTCTTTGGGGCCTGTCCCCAGACGTGACAACGGCGCCACTGGGGCGCCGTTGCTGGGTTCACCGCGGAGGGGTGTGCATCACTTGAAGATGTTCTTCACCCGGTCCGTCCAACTTTTGGAGTTGGGCGAGTGCTTCTCCCCACCCTTCTTGAAGGATTCGTCCAGTTCCTTGAGCAGCTTGCGCTGGTGCTCGGTGAGCTTGACCGGCGTTTCCACCACGATGTGGCAATAGAGGTCACCGGGGTAGCTGGAGCGGATGCCCTTGATGCCCTTGCCGCGCAGGCGGAAGGTCTTGCCATGCTGCGTGCCTTCGGGGATGTCGATCTCGGCCTTGCCGCCCAGCGTCGGCACCTCGATGCTGCCGCCCAGGGCTGCCGTGGTCAGCGGCACCGGCACGTTGCAGTGCAGGTCGTCGCTGTCGCGCTCGAAGATGTCGTGCTGCTTGATGCGGATCTCGATGTAGAGGTCGCCCGCGGGGCCGCCATTGGTGCCCGGCTCGCCGTTGCCGGCCGAGCGGATGCGCATGCCTTCGTTGATGCCGGCCGGGATCTTGACTTCCAGCGTCTTGGTCTTCTTGACCTTGCCCTGGCCATGGCAGGCGGTGCAGGGCTCGGGGATGACCTTGCCGGTGCCCTGGCAGTGCGGGCAGGACTGCTGCACGCTGAAGAAGCCCTGGCGCATGTGCACCGTGCCCGAGCCGTTGCAGGTCGGGCAGGTTTTCGCACTGGTGCCGGGCTTGGCGCCGGAGCCGTGGCAGACGCCGCATTCGTCCCAGGCGGGGATGCGGATCTGCGTGTCCTTGCCGGCCGCGGCTTCTTCCAGGCTGATTTCCATGGCGTACGACAGGTCGCTGCCACGGTAAACCTGCGGGCCCCCGCTGCGCCGTCCACCGCCGCCCTGTTGGCCGAAGATGTCACCGAAGATGTCGCCAAAGGCATCGGCGAAACCACCGAAGCCCTCCGCACCACCGCGTCCGCCGCCCATGTTGGGGTCGACGCCGGCGTGGCCGTACTGGTCGTAGGCGGCCTTCTTCTTGGGGTCGGAGAGCATCTCGTAGGCCTCTTTGACCTCCTTGAACTGCTCTTCGGCCTCCTTGGCCTTCTCACCCTGGTTGCGGTCAGGGTGGTGCTTCATGGCCAGCTTGCGGTAGGCCTTCTTGATCTCGTCGTCGGTCGCGCTCTTGGCGACACCGAGGACTTCGTAAAAATCGCGTTTTGCCATGATGTTGGTGTCCAGACCCGACAAAGGCACAGGGCGTGAGCGAGGTGCTCACACGGCCTGTGCCCTGTCAGAGTGGGGGCGAGCCCCGGTG
>CAIQIL010000494.1 GCA_903871865.1 uncultured Burkholderiales bacterium | reverse complement strand
GTCCAGCTCGGGCAGTTCCTTGCTCGCGAACTCGGAGGCCGAATACACCGACGCCCCGGCTTCGGACACCACCACCTTGTCGATGACGGCACCGGGCGCGAGCTGATGCAGGCGCTTGATGAGGTCGGCGGCCAGCTTGTCGGTTTCGCGGCTGGCCGTGCCGTTGCCGATGGCGATCAGGTTGACGCCGTGCGTGGCGCAGAGCTTGGCCAGGGTGTGGATGGAACCCTCCCAGTCCTTGCGCGGTTCGTGCGGGTAGACCGTGCTGGTGTCGAGCACCTTGCCAGTGTCGGACACCACGGCCACCTTCACGCCGGTGCGGATGCCCGGGTCCAGGCCCATGACCACGCGCTTGCCTGCCGGCGCGGCCAGCAGCAGGTCGCGCAGGTTCTCGGCGAAGACCTTGATGGCGGTGGCTTCGGCCGACTCGCGCAGGCGGGTGAAGAGGTCGCGCTCCAGGCTCAAGCTGAGCTTGACCTTCCAGGTCCAGGCCACGGTCTTGCGCAGCAGGTCGTCGCCCGGGCGCTTCTTGTGCGACCAGCCCAGGTGCATGGCGATGCGGGCTTCGGCGGCGGACACGGGGCGTGGCGCCTTGGCGTCTTTCACCACGTCGGCAGCCTGTGCCGCGTCCAGGTCTTCGGCCAGCACCAGCTTGGCGTCCAGGATCTCGTTGGCGCGGCCACGGAACACGGCCAGGGCGCGGTGCGAGGGCACGGTGCGGATGGGCTCGTCGTAGTCGAAGTAGTCGCGGAACTTGGCGACGTCGGCGTTGAGCTCGTCCTTGCCCGACATCAGCTTGGACTGGAACAGGCCTTCGGCCCAGAGCCAGTCGCGCAGCTTGCCGATGAGTTCGGCGTCTTCGGCCCAGCGCTCGGAGAGGATGTCGCGCACGCCGTCGAGCACGGCAAACGCATCGGCGAAGGCGTCGGTGAAGGTCGCACCGGCTTCGGCAGACTGCGCCGCGTGGAAGGCGGTGGCCTCGGCCAGCGGGTCCAGCGAGGGGTCGGCGAACAGTTTGTCGGCCAGGGGCGCGATGCCGGCTTCGCGGGCGATCATGCCCTTGGTGCGGCGCTTTTGCTTGTAGGGCAGGTAGAGGTCTTCCAGCTCCTGCTTCGTGGGCGCGGCCTCGATGGCGGCGCGCAATTCGGGCGTGAGCTTGCCCTGCTCCTCGATGCTCTTGATCACGGCGGCGCGGCGGTCTTCCAGCTCGCGCAGGTAGGCCAGGCGGGCTTCGAGCTCACGCAACTGGATGTCGTCGAGGCCGTCGGTGGCCTCCTTGCGGTAACGCGCGATGAAGGGCACGGTGGCGCCGCCATCCAGCAGGTCCACGGCAGATTGGACTTGGGACGGGCGAACCTTCAGTTCGGCGGCGAGTTGCAGCAGGATCTTGTCCAAGGTGGGTCTCGGTCAGTGCGTCGGGAAGCGGGGCAGTTTGCCACAGCCCCTCGCCCCGACGCCCTGCGCGCCACCCCACGGACATCGGCGACAATCCACCCCTTGTTTTGCATGTCGCAGGCCTGCCCCAGGGCGCGCCCGCCTCACCGTCCATGGCCCTGATCCCCTATTTCCTGCCGAAGTCCGTCTTGTTCCAGATGGACCCCGAAGTCGCCCACGACCTGACCATCGGTGCGCTGGCCCGCTTCCAGAACACGCCCCTGGCCTGCCTGTGGGCCGAGCAACGGGTGCAGGACCCGGTCACCCTGGCCGGCATCACCTTCCCCAACCGCGTGGGCATGGCCGCCGGCCTGGACAAGAACGGCCGCGTGATCGACGGCCTGGGCGCCATGGGCTTCGGCTTCGTGGAGGTGGGCACCGTGACCCCGAAGGGCCAGCCGGGCATTCCGTCAAGATCGGCACCCGCACCCGCTCGGCAGGCCGCAGGGTAAAACCAGCGCGCGTCACCTCGCTCACGCCCGGAGGTAAAGGCCGCGCGCATTCC
>CAIQIL010000493.1 GCA_903871865.1 uncultured Burkholderiales bacterium | reverse complement strand
GCTGGCGCTGGGCCTGGCCTTGACGCTCGCCCCCAGCGTGGCCAGGCTCAAGGCCATGCACGACGACCACGTGCCCATGGGCCTGATGGCAGCTTGGCGCTTTCGCCCGGCACTCGCCTGGGCCGCGGTGGTGGGCGGCGTGTTCGAGGTCGGCCTGGGTTCCATCACCACGGCCTATGGCGCGCAGATCGGGTTGGACCTGGGCCGCGCCACCTCCATCGCCGGTGCCTTGGGCCTGGGCAGCTTCGCGCTGCAATACCCCATCGGCTGGCTGGCAGACCACCTGCCGCCCCGCCGCCTGTTCGCCGCCGGTGCGGGCCTGCTGGCGCTCAGCGCCCTGGCTTTCGTGGAAGCGGCCGAACACCCCGCGCTGCTGTGGGTCTGCGCAGGCCTGTGGGGCGGCGTGGGCGGGGCGCTCTACACACTCAGCATGATCCGCGTGGCGCATGACTTCGCCGACAGCTCGGCGCTGGCCGGCACCTCGGCCATGATCGCGGGCTACACGGTGGGTGGGGCGCTGGGCCCCATCGTCAGTGGCTGGGTGTTCGACCACCTCGGCGTGGGTGGACAAGGCCTGTGGCTGGCGGTGCTCGCCTTCAGCTTGCTGCTGATGCAGACCCGACCCGCGAGGCCTGGAGCTGCCACCACTGGCTGAGCAAGGCCGCGTGCAGTTGCTCGGCCGGTACCGGTTTGTGCAGCAATTGCAAGCCGCTGGCATGGGCCTCACGCAAACGCTCGGGCGCCGTGTCGCCAGTGATGACCAGCGCGCCGACTTCCTGACCTGTGTCCAGGCGCACCACCTCGCGCACCGCGGCGATGGCCTGCACGCCCGTGCGGTGTTCGCGCAAGCGGTAGTCGGCCACCACGAGGTGGGGCGTGAACACGTCCAGGCGGCCCAGGGCCTCATCGACCGTGCTCACCGTCTCACACCGGCAGCCCCAGGCGGTCAGCAGGTCGCCCATCGCCGCCAGCACGGCCTCGTCGTCTTCGATCAGCAGCACGCGCAGGCCCTTGAGGTCGCCCTGCGGCGCCACGCGGCGCTCGTCCATCACGGCTTGCTGGCTCAGGGGCAGCGTCAAGCGGAACACCGAGCCTCGACCTGGGCGCGACGCCAGCCTGACCGACACACCCATGGCCCGCGCCAGCCCCTCCACGATGGCCAAGCCCAGGCCCAGGCCCTTGCGGCGGTCGCGCTCCGGGTTGCCCAGTTGGTGGAACTCCCGGAAGATGTCGCGGTGCTGGTGCTCCGGGATGCCGATGCCGGTGTCCCAGACCTCCACCACCACGCGGTCGCCACGCCGGCGGCAGCCCAGCAGCACGGCCCCCTGCTCGGTGTAGCGCACCGCATTGACCAGCAGGTTGCGCAGCACCATTTCCACCAGTGCGGGGTCGGCATGGGCCACCAGTCGGGTGTCGCGCAGCCGAAAGGCCACGCCCTTGCTTTCGGCCACGGGGGCCATTTCTCGTTCGAGCTTGTGGCACAGCGGCTGCAGCGTGAAGCTGCGCGGCTGCGGCTTGACGACGCCTGCATCCACCTTGGAAAAATCCAGCAGGGTGTTGAGCATCTCGTTGGCCGCTTCGTTCGACACCCGCACCTGCCGCATCAGGTGCTGCTGACGCTCGTTGAGCCCTGCCCGCGACAGCGCTCCCAAGTACAGCCCGGCCGCGTGCAAGGGCTGGCGCAGGTCGTGGCTGACCGAGGCCAGGAACACGGTTTTCGCGCGGTTGGCATCTTCGGCTTCCACCAGGGCCTGCTCCACCAACTGGCGGGCCTCCAGGGAACGCTGCGTTTGATCGCGCAGGCGCGCCACCAGGCCCTCATTCTCGAAGCGCAGCTCGATGGAGCGCAGCGCGATGCGCGAAGCATGGAAGGAGTACACCGTCATCGCCCAGAGGTAGGCGATGCCACCCAGCCCCAGCGCCGTGTTGACCATGCCCTCGGCACGCAGCAAGCCAATCAGCACAGGCACGATGCAGGTCAGCCAATAGGTCATGGCCAGCGGCCAGGACGGCCCGAACAGCGCCAGCCCCGCCGAGCCCAAGCCCGCCACCATGCCCACGACAAGGTTGGTGGAGTCCGGCAAGCCCGAGCGGATGAAGCACAGCCCCAGCACGCCCCACGCACCGCCGTTGAAGGCCCAGACCACGCGCATGACCCGGGCATAGCGCAGGGGCTCGAAGCCCGCACTGCCCGGCCGTGGCAGCAGGCGCCGCGTGAGCATGCCCGCCACGCACAGCACCACGGTCATCAGCGACCATGCCCAGATGCGCGCATCGCCCACCGTGAACTTGTAGGCCACGGCCGTCAGCACCGCCACCAACAGCGAGGTGACGAAGGCCGTGTTCATGCCCCGGTCCAGCAGCTCCATCTGGGCGGCCAGCAGGCGGGGCGGGTCGAAACGGAACACCCGGTGCAAGGGCGGCCAGAAGGTCATGGCACGATCAACCCTCGCTCCACTGCGCGTTCGTAGGCTTCGCGGCGGCTGGTGGCCTGCAACCATTCGGTGATCCAGGACACCTCGGCGCGCACCGCGCTCTCGCTCATGCCCATCTGCCGCGCGATGGCCTTGTTCGGCGTGCCCTTGCCCAGGTGGCGCAAGAGCGCGAGCTGCAAGTCGGAAAAGGCCACGCCGGCCTCCTGGACCTGGAGAACCCCGTCCGGGGCCCAGCCTGGTGACGTGACCGAACCCGGGCCGCCATGACCACCGTGCCCCCCCAGAGCGGCATACGACAGCGCCGCGTAAGCCTGCTCGCCACGCAGGACGGCCTGCACCGCCGCGACGATGTCGGCAGCCTGCGCCGACTTGGGCACGAAGCCGTCGATCCCGACATCGCGGGCCTGGGCGATTTGCGCCGGATCGGCGTCGGACGACATCAACAGCACCCGCGCCTGTGGCGCCAGTTCACGCAGCACCGGCAAGTCGGCCAAGCCATGGCCGTCGGGCAGGTGGATGTCCAGCAGCACCAGGTCGACGGCCTGCGCCTGCAGGTGCGCCAGGGCCTGCGCCCAGGTGCCCGCCTGGGTCAGCATGGCGTGCGGCCAGCGCTCGGTGAGCATGAGGCTCAGGCCCATGCGGAACAAGGCGTGGTCATCCACCAGCAGGAAACGGGGACCGGTCAGGCTCATGCGGCAGTGCGTTCAAACGACTGCGGGCAGTATCCCCCGCCAGATCGGGCAACGCCCCGGTTTTCGCCCCGACGCAAGGGCATCTCCCCCTTAAGGGGGATGCCGGCGAGTGACAAACGCCACACCGCCGGCTCCTGGGAGCGCGCCCAGCCCAGGTTCAACGCACCCTCAGCGTGCGCGGCGCGCCTTCACCGCGTCCGACAGGATCTGCAACACCTGCTCGGAATCGTCCCAACCGATGCAGGCATCGGTGATGGACTGGCCATAGGTCAGCTTGGACGGGTCGTCCTTGCCCGGCGTGAACTTCTGGGCGCCAGCGCACAGGTGGCTTTCCACCATCACGCCGAACACCTGGGTCGAGCCACCGGCCACTTGCGCGGCGATGTCCTGGGCCACCACCACCTGGCGCTCGTGCTGCTTGGAGCTGTTGGCGTGGCTGAAGTCCACCATCAGCGAGGTTGGCAGCTTGGCAGCGTCCAGGTCCTTGCAGGCCGCGGCCACGCTCTCGGCGTCGTAGTTCGGGGCCTTGCCACCGCGCAGGATGACGTGGCAGTCGGGGTTGCCAGCCGTGTCCACGATGGCGACCTGACCGTTCTTGTGCACCGACAGGAAGTGGTGCGAACGCGATGCCGCCTGGATGGCGTCGGTGGCGATCTTGATGTTGCCGTCGGTGCCGTTCTTGAAGCCGATGGGCGCGCTCAGGCCCGAGGCCAGCTCGCGGTGCACCTGGCTTTCCGTGGTGCGCGCACCGATGGCGCCCCAGCTGATCAGGTCACCGATGTACTGCGGGCTGATCGTGTCGAGGAACTCGCTGCCGGCAGGCACGCCCAGGCGGTTGATTTCCAGCAGCAGGTGACGGGCCATGCGCAGGCCCTCGTCGATCTTGTAGGACTCGTCGAGGTAGGGGTCGTTGATCAGGCCCTTCCAGCCCACGGTCGTGCGGGGCTTCTCGAAGTACACGCGCATGACGACTTCCAGCGTGTCGGCGAACTTCTCGCGCTGCGCCAGCAGCTTGCGGGCGTATTCGATGGCCGCGGCCGGATCGTGGATGGAGCAAGGGCCGATGATGACCAGCAGGCGGTCGTCCTTGCCGTGCATGATCTTGCGGATGTTCTTGCGGGTGCGCGAGATCAGGGCCTCGGCCGGCGTGCCGCCCACGGGGAAGAAGCGGATGAGGTGCTCAGGCGGGGGCAGTGGCGTGACGTTGCGGATGCGCTCGTCGTCGGTCTGCGAGGTCTTGTCTGCGGGCGGGATCCACCCTTGTGCGGCGCTGGTGTTGGTGCTCATGTGCGGTCCTGTGTGGGCTGGAAAAACTGGGCAAAAAAAAACCGCCGGGCTGCTTGCCGGCGGTTTCAGGATCGGGTGGGTCTGCTCAGCAGTTCGCCACTCCTGCGCCGGTGTGGGGCGGGAGGTGAAAGTGCCAAAAGTAAAAGCGGACCGTGCTCATGCGCACAAATGTAGCATGGCCACAAGACAAGGCACAAGCGCTGCGGTCGCGGCTAAACTTTCGACCCGCCCATCCCCTGGGTTCCGCTCACCCGCCTGACACACCTGACCCGCATGGACTGCCAACGCTGCGGCGCCTGCTGCGCCCACTACCGCGTCTCGTTTTACTGGGCAGAAGGCAACGATGCCCCCGGCGGCCATGTGCCCGTTGAACTCACCGAGCCCCTGACACCTCACCTGCGCTGCATGCGCGGCACCTCGTCGGGCACACCGCATTGCGCGGCACTGCAAGGCGAGGTCGGCGTGTCGGTGGGCTGTGCCATCTATGCACAGCGCCCCTCCACCTGTCACGAGGTTCAAGTGGGCGATGCGCAGTGCCTGAAGGCACGCGCGTACCACGGCATCAGCTGACGGTCAGCCTTGTGCCTGCTTGAGCAGGGTCTCGGCGTCGCTGACCGCGAAGCCGCCACCGTTTTCGTTGTTCAGCTGCGTGACCACACCATCCTTGACCAGCAAGGAATAGCGGCCCGAACGCAAGCCCAGGCCCTTGTCCGTCAGGTCCAGCGTCAGGCCCGTGGCCTTGGCGAAGGCGGCACTGCCATCGGCCATCATGCGCACCTTGCCAGCGGCCTTGAGCTCGCGGCCCCAGGCGCCCATCACGAAGGCATCGTTGACCGACACGCACCAGATCTCGTCCACACCCGCGGCCTTGAACTGCGCTGCGTGGTCGATGTAGCCCGGTGCATGCTTGGCCGAGCAGGTCGGCGTGAACGCGCCCGGCAAGCCGAAGATCGCGATGGTCTTGCCAGCGGTGCTTTCGGCGATGTCGAATGGGTTGGGGCCCAGGCTGCAGCCATTGCCTTCCACGTCGACGTACTCGAACAACGTGCCTGCGGGCAGCTTGTCACCGATCTTGATCATCTGGAACTCCTCGGGGTGGATACAAAAGAAAAGACAAGAAAAAACCGGCGCCAGTATGACTGGGCGCCGGTTTGGCAAACGGTCGGATGCGGCTTTGACCCCGCACCCGCCGTGGCGATGGCATCGCTGCCACCGCAGATCACGAAGATCAGGCGGCCTGTGCCTTCTCAACCAGACGGGTCACGACCCAGTTCTTGGTCTTCGACAGGGGGCGGCTTTCGCTGATCTCGACCACGTCACCGATCTTGAACTCGTTGTTCTCGTCGTGAGCGTGGTACTTGCTCGACTTGCCCACGATCTTGCCGTAGAGCTCGTGCTTGACACGACGCTCGACCAGCACGGTCACGGTCTTGGCGCGGGCGTCAGATACGACCTTGCCGACCAGGCTGCGAACGACCTTGGCCTTGGGTTGGGTTTGAGCTTCCGTCATTTGGCGGCTCCTTGCTTCTTCTCGGTCAGAATCGTCCGGGCACGAGCGATGTCGCGACGGGTCTTCTTCAGCACCGAGTGGTCGTTGAGCTGCTGGGTGGCACGCTGCATGCGCAGGTTGAAGTGCGACTTCAGCAGGTCCTTGATTTCAGATTCCAGTGCGGCCACATCTTTGGCGCGCAATTCAGAGGCTTTCGCCATGTCTTTCTCCTTGCGCGTTGATCAGATGCCGAACTGGCGGCCAACGAAGGTGGTGCTCAGTGGCAGCTTTGCAGCAGCCAGCGTGAACGCCTCGCGGGCGAGTTGTTCGGGCACGCCCTGGATCTCGTAGAGGACCTTGCCCGGAGTGATCTCCGCGACGTAGTACTCAACGCTACCCTTGCCGTTGCCCATGCGGACTTCGGCTGGCTTCTTGGAGATCGGCTTGTCCGGGAAGATCCGGATGAAGATGCGACCACCACGCTTGACGTGACGCGAAATGGCACGACGAGCAGCTTCGATCTGGCGAGCCGTCAGGCGACCGCGCTCGGTTGCCTTCAGGCCGAAGTCGCCGAACGACACGTCAGCACCGCGTGTTGCCACGCCAGTGTTGCGGCCCTTGTGTTCCTTGCGGAACTTGCGACGATTAGGTTGCAGCATGTTTATTCTCCTTTCGCTTCGGCAGCAGGTGCTGCCTTGCGAACGCGCTTGGCATCACCAGCACCGGGGGCGGCCACTGCAGGCTTGTCGCTGCCGTCGGACGGCGCAGCGTCAGCACGCGGGGCGCCACGACCCGGGCCACCACGGCCGGCACCGGGACCACGACGGTCACCAGGGCGGTCGTTGCGGGGGCCACGGCGGTTGCGGCGGTCGTCTTCACGATCGTCGCCACCCTTGAGCACCGGGGCTTCGCCATTGGCCAAGCGGTCGCCACGGTAGACCCAGACCTTCACACCGATCACACCGTAGGTGGTGTGGGCTTCGGAGAAGCCATAGTCGATGTCAGCCTTCAGGGTGTGCAGAGGCACGCGGCCTTCGCGATACCACTCGGTGCGAGCGATTTCGATGCCGTTCAGACGGCCAGCAGACATGATCTTGATGCCTTGGGCACCCAGACGCATGGCGTTCTGCATGGCGCGCTTCATGGCGCGGCGGAACATGATGCGCTTTTCCAGCTGCTGCGTGATCGAATCGGCGATCAACTGAGCATCGACTTCAGGCTTGCGCACTTCTTCGATGTTCACGGAGACCGGGCAATTCAGGCGCTTGGCCAGTTCGAGCTTCAGGTTCTCGATGTCCTCGCCCTTCTTGCCGATCACCACGCCCGGACGAGCCGAGAAAATGGTGATGCGGGCGCTCTTGGCGGGGCGCTCGATCAAGATGCGCGACACAGCCGCGTTCTTGAGCTTCTTCTTCAGGAATGCGCGGACTTCCAGGTCTTCAGCCAGCATCGAGGCAAAGTTGCGGTTGGATGCATACCAACGCGATGCCCAGTTGCGGGTGACGGCCAAGCGGAAGCCGGTTGGGTGGATTTTCTGTCCCATAGTCAGCCTCTGCTTAGTTGCCCACGGTCACATAAATGTGGCAAGTCGGCTTGCTGATGCGGTTGCCGCGGCCCTTGGCCCGTGCGGTGAAACGCTTCAGCGTGGGGCCTTGCTCCACATAAATGGTCTTGACCTTCAGTTCGTCGATGTCAGCGCCGTCATTGTGTTCGGCGTTGGCGATCGCAGATTCCAGCGCCTTGCGGACGATGCCGGCAGCCTTCTTCTGTGTGAACGTCAGGATGTTGAGGGCCTGATCGACCTTCTTGCCACGGATGAGATCGGCCACCAGTCGACCCTTGTCGACCGACAGGCGAACGCCGCGAACGATTGCTTTCGTTTCCATCGCAGCTGCTCCTTATTTCTTGGCTTTTTTATCGCCCGGGTGACCCTTGAACGTGCGGGTCAGAGCGAATTCGCCGAGCTTGTGGCCAACCATTTGGTCCTGGATGTACACGGGCACGTGCTGCTTGCCGTTGTGCACAGCAATGGTCAGGCCGATGAACTCAGGCAGGATGGTCGAGCGACGCGACCAGGTCTTGACGGGCTTCTTGTCCTTGGTGGACACAGCCTTCTCGACCTTGGCCATCAGGTGGTGGTCCACGAAGGGACCTTTTTTCAGAGAACGAGCCATTTCAGCCTACCCCTTACTTTTTGCGACGCGAGACGATGAACGTCTGCGTGCGCTTGTTGTTGCGGGTGCGGTAGCCCTTCGTCGGCGTGTTCCACGGCGACACAGGAACCTGACCTTCACCCGTACGGCCTTCACCACCACCGTGCGGGTGGTCAACCGGGTTCATGGCAGTACCGCGGACGGTCGGGCGGATGCCCTTCCAGCGGATCGCGCCGGCCTTGCCGTACTGACGCAGGCTGTGCTCTTCGTTGCTCACTTCACCCAGAGTGGCGCGGCATTCGATGTGGATGCGACGCACTTCACCCGAGCGCAGGCGGACCTGAGCGTAGGTGCCTTCGCGGGCCATCAGAACAGCGGAGGTGCCAGCCGAGCGGGCGATTTGCGCGCCCTTGCCAGGCATCATCTCGATGCAGTGGATGGTCGAACCCACGGGGATGTTGCGGATCGGCAGGGTGTTGCCAGCCTTGATGGGCGCTTCCGAGCCCGACAGGATGGTGGCACCGGCTTCCAGGCCGCGCGGAGCGATGATGTAGCGACGCTCACCGTCGGCGTAGCACACCAGAGCGATGTGGGCCGTGCGGTTGGGGTCGTACTCGATGCGCTCAACCTTGGCGGGGATGCCGTCCTTGTTGCGCACGAAGTCCACCACGCGGTAGTGGTGCTTGTGACCACCGCCCTTGTGGCGAACCGTGATGTGACCGTTGTTGTTGCGGCCAGAGTTCTGCTTCTGGGGTTCCACCAGGGCAGCGTGCGGGGCACCCTTGTGCAGGTGCTTGTGCACGACCTTGACCACGCCACGGCGGCCAGGCGAAGTCGGTTTGATTTTGACGACGGCCATGATTACGCAGCCTCCCCGGAGAAGTTCAGCTCTTGACCAGCCGCCAGAGACACGAAGGCCTTCTTGGCGTGGTCACGGCGACCTGTACGGCCACCGAAACGCTTGGTCTTGCCCTTCTGGTTCAGGACTTGCACCGACTTCACTTCGACCTTGAACAGCAGCTCAACAGCGGCCTTGATCTCGGGCTTGGTGGCGTCGCGCAGCACCTTGAACAGCACTTGGCCGCGCTCTTCAGCGGCAGCGGTGGCCTTTTCCGAGATGATCGGAGCGAGCAACTCAACATTAACCTGAAGGTTATCGCCAGGCATAACCATCTCAACGCCTTCAGGCAAGGTGACTGAACCAGTCACATCTGTTGTACGGAAATAGAACTGGGG
>CAIQIL010000492.1 GCA_903871865.1 uncultured Burkholderiales bacterium | reverse complement strand
GGCACGCTCAGGTTGACCTCGACGATGACCTGCTTGGCCAGGATGGCGAAGCTGGCCGAATTGCCCACCGAGGTCGTCGGCACGATGGCGCCGTCCTCGGTGATGCAGGTGGCCTCGATCACGGCGATGTCCACCGGCGCGATCTGTTTGTTGCGCAGCATCTCGACCGTCTCGGAGAGGTGCTGGTCCAGGAACATCACCTCACCCGCATTGATGCGCTGGCGCAGGCTGGCGTCCACCTGGAAGGGCATGCGGCGTGCGGTGACGCCCGCGTCGGACAGCACCTTGTCGGCATCGTGGCCCAGCGAGGCGCCCGTCATCAGCGTGATCTGCAGCGGGTGCTGCTTGGCGCGCTCGGCCAGGGCGAAGGGCACGGCCTTGCAGTCGCCGGCACGGGTGAAGCCGCTCATGCCCACGGTCATGCCGTCGGTGATGAGGGCGGCGGCGTCTTGCGCCGACATGACCTTGTCGCGCAGGCGGGCCAGGCGGATGCGTTCTGGGTGCACGGTGTTGTCTCCGATGTCGTTGTCCAGGGGCACGGGGGCCGCGCCCACTGGGGCCGATCGTGTCGACCCCGGGGCAACGGCATGTTCAGTATCGGCAGCCGCCATGCATGCGTAAAGCGACTTATATTCATGCCTGCCATGCGCTTTGTTCATGGCTTGGAGATGTCACTGTGGACTTGCGCGCCTTGCGTTATTTCGTCGAGACCGTGCGCCGCCAGAGCTTCACGCAGGCGGCCGATGCGCTCAGCGTCACGCAATCGACCATCAGCAAGATGGTGCGGCAGCTCGAAGACGAGCTGGGCCAGCCGCTGCTGGTCCGCCAGGCGCGCGGCCTGCAGCTCACCGACGTGGGCCGGGTGGTGTTCGAGCGCGGCCAGGAAGCCCTGGCCGTGGCCCAGGCCCTGCACCGCGAGGTGGACGACCTCGCCGCCCTGTCGCGCGGCACGTTGACGGTGGGCATCCCGCCCATGGTCAATGTGTTCTTCTCGCCGCTGATCCAGCGCTTCCGCGCGGCCCACCCGGGCATTGCCTTGCAGGTGCGCGAAGCCGGCGGCGACGTCATCGAGCAGATGGTGGCCGAGGGCGAACTGGAGGTGGGCGTCAGCATCCTGCCGCTGGCGCCGCACAGCGTGCTGGCCGCCGATGTGCTGGGGCGTTACCCGGTCTGCCTGGTGGGCACGGCCGATGCCGCCTGGGCGCACCGCAAGCGACCCAGCCTGGCGCTGCTGCACGAACAGCCGGTGGTGATGCCGGGCGAAGGCTTCGCGCTCGACCGCCACCTGCGCCAGCGCTGGCAGCAGGCCGGCATCGCGCCGCGCGTGGTGGCCGAAAGCGCCCAGTGGGATTTCTTGCTGTCCATGGCCCAGGCCGGCATGGGCACGGCCATCCTGCCACAGCCCCTGCTGCAACGCCTGAGCCTGCCGCCCGAGCTGGTGGTGCGCCCGCTGCCGGCCGCCGAGCTGGACTGGGCCGTGGCCCACGTGTGGGCCGCCGGGCGCTACATGAGCCACGCGGCGCGGGCCTGGTTGGCGGTGTGCCGCGCGGGCTGACGGCCCCCTGCGCATCGCCACAAGCCACCCCGCGGCAGGCACAATGGCCACCCCTTCCGAACGCACCACCATGTCCGACCCTCTGTCCGCGCCTGAGCCCACCCCTTCGCCCGATGCCCACGCCGACGTCGCCCAGGCCAATGCCGCAGCGCTGGCCCGTTTCGGCGCCCTGCTGCGCGAGGCTGCGGACGCGGGCCGCCTGGTGCAGCTGATGCTGGTGGCTTACCAAGGCGACGTGGCCGACATCGAAGCGCTCGGGCAGCAGCTGCAGCGCGTCATCGCGCGGCCCGTGCTGCTGCGCGGCCAGCCCCACCTGAGCCTGGTGCTGCGCTTCCCCACGAAGGACATCACCAAGAACCTGCCGCTGGACGAGGCCTGGCACCACCTCGGCCTGTGGCTGCGCGATGGCGCCTTCCGCAACGCCCACCTCTTCACGCCGACCGAGGAAGTGCAGCTCGCCTTCAGCAAGAAGGGCAAGGCCACGGTGCGCGTGGGCAAGCTGTCGAACGCCAAACCGACGGCACAGACGGTGACACAGACGGCGGCCCATGGTGCGACCCATCTGACGGCCCCGGCCGAAGCCTCGGCGCCTGCTGCGGCCGCGGGCGCCCACAACCGCGACAAGCACCGGCTGATCGAGCTCTCCCGCCCCTTCCTGCGCGAGCTCGGTGTGACCGACGCACGCGGCCAGCTGGTACCGGCCATGTCGCGCAAATGGAAGCAGATCAACAAGTTCATCGAGGTGTTCGCCGCGGCCCTGGCGCGTTCGCCTTTGGCCCAGCCCCCGCGCGACCAGCAGCCCATCCACGTGGTCGACTTCGGCTCGGGCAAGGGCTATCTGACCTTCGCCATCCACGACTGGTTGCGCCACACCTTGCAGCGCGAAGCCGTGGTCACGGGCGTGGAACTGCGCGACGACCTCGTTCAGCTCTGCCGCGGCGTCATCGACAAGCTGCACCTCGACGGCATGGACTACGAGCAGGGCGACGTGCGTGACTACCACCCGGCCCAGCTCAACGTGATGATCGCGCTGCACGCTTGCGACATCGCCACCGACCACGCCATCCACCTCGGCATCCGCGCGGGCGCCGAGATCATCTTGTGCTCGCCGTGCTGCCACAAGGAAGTGCGCCCGCAGCTGCTCAACCCGCACCCGCTGCG